>JAFSZW010000520.1 GCA_017458865.1 Clostridia bacterium | reverse complement strand
TCATGGTGCTTGATGAGTTCGACATCCATCCGGCGAAGGAATCTGAGGGTAAGGTTGTCGACTGGAACAGGAGCCTTTTCCTGACCAAATACGATATGCTTTAAGCCATAGACAGCGCATGTTCTGCCTGCATCTGCAGTATCGGGTGCAGCACACAGGGATTTGCCTGGATTCCAGTCAATTCATCAACCGACACAAGCGTCTCTTCTCAGAAGAGACGCTTCTTTGCTGTTTACGCAGCATCTGCAGTAGATGCATGCCAGCCGGATTCATTGCCCTGTATCGTCAGCACCGGGTCCATGCTCTGTCTGCCAGTGCTATCCCGATAAACATCTGTGCCGTGACCTGCACGCAGTCCGAAAACAGACAGACGCACGTGTCATCCCGGACCTGTATTGAGGACAAATGAGCGCCTATACTGCGTTCTATGGACAGGCCCTGTTTGAGGACTATATGAGCAGATTCACGCAAGCATTTCCATGCCCCGGCGTTTTCTTTCAGGGCTGCTCAAAACAGTTGCATGCGCACCGTGTTCATGCCTTCCATTTCCGGCAATCATCTGTCTCACGTCAATACGCCAAGTCGTTCAAGGAATGTCCTGTCCCGTTCAGCGTTAAATCCGCTTACCACATATGGTCTTTCGCTGTCATTCGTCATGGTAATATTGACATCCTGGAAATACCCAAGAAGGTCGACCATTGAATCAGTCCGGATCCACCGCTTGACCTCCATTTCCATTTCGAGTGTCCACGGAGCGTCGTGACCGGGGATTCCGCCTCTGCGCCCCAGTTCTTCCTTAAGCGTTTCCAGTCTGCACCTAAAAGCTTCCCGCATGATGACCGCCAGGAATCTGACGAACAGTTCCCCATCCAGTTCAATATCGTCACACGATGTATCTTCATCCTCATCGGAATCGACTACAGCACCATTGGCAACTGCTTCCATCAGGCGATACTTCGCCATAGCGGTCTCAATATCCGTCTCCTGATCCGTCGCCAGGACCAGGATGCCGCTGGTTTTCAATTTATTATTATACGCTGCCCGATCCAGTATCAAATCGTTCATTCCGTCTTTGTTTTTCCTGATCTTGCAGTACCTGTTGAGAAATGACCGGGCTTCCTCATCCAGATAGGAACCATCCAGCGCATCCATCCGCACATGTTCAAACTGCTCTCTGAACCGCAGCTCTTCCTCGCCCTTTTTCATTTCGCTATAGCAGATGAAAACGTTCACGGATGATGAATCCTCTTCCGTGAAACAGATTCCGTCCTGATTCCTGCCAGGAAACATATGCACCCTATAAAGGGCTTTCCCCGAATAATCTGGCGCTGCATGAATCAGCGGGACACCGGGCATTCCCTCCCGTATCTCATCAACCGCCTTCTCCACCTCAGCCGATATCCAGCCGCGTTCCGGTTCTATGCTGACCACAAAGCGGCGTTTCTCATGCAGATATTGAGCAATGTCCTCATCTGATGCACGCCCAATATCCCTGACATATTCAAGGCTGCTTTTCAGCTTTAACGGCTCGAAGCAGGACATTGCCCTATTGATGGTCAAACCGTCCGGAATCCATGCATAGGCAATTGGCTGCGACTGTGCTGCTGAGCAGAGATACATGAGGCTGTACCCTGATTTCGGTAGTTCTTCCTCTGCTTCCTGCGAGCCATCCCATCCTGCATTTGCTTGCACGGCCAGGCATTCACCATCTTCCAACAGTTGAGCGCGGTGCCTGAATACGTTCCACTTTATTGCCTCATGTTCGCCTATTTCCCTGAACAGTTGCCGGCATTCCTTCTCGCTAATAGGTTGCCGGTTAAACGGGAGCATCTCCTGAAAGGTACCGGTCCAGCGTTCAGTCCGGGCGCAGGACTGTTCCTCTGTTGCGAAGAAATACCAGGCAAGTGTCAGCGCTTTTTGCTCGATATCCTCATGACCGACAGTCGCCTCATGAAGCGCCTCTGTTACGCCAGAAATGCTGCTCACATACGAAATCAGAGCAATCATGGCGTTCTTTTTCGGTTCAGCAGATATGACGTTCCTTTTCCTGGATCGGGTCTTCCGGACCTCCCCCGTTGCCGGATCCCTTATACCCAGCAGCTTCCGTCTGGACTCCGTTTTTTTCGTCTCCCTGTTATACCAGGTCGTCCTTTCGTATACGTAAATGCTGCCATTATCACTTTTGACATCTGAGATACTGACATGCTCTTTCCCGGTATATTTGCGTGGCAAAGCCCCTCCTCCTCTCATCTGAGATTATCCGTCTATACGCACAGTCGCAGAATGTCATATACCAGATTCTGCAGAGATGGCAAATTGTCTGGGCACATTAAATCATGCCGTTCTTTTCCCTCATCCGCCATAGCTTCAGGAGTCTTTGGCCTGATGAGGTGCAGCTGCTGAAGTCTGAACGGCATCCAGCGCTTGATAAGAAATGCGCATCCCGAGTAAAAATGGTCCAGCATGCGCCAAAACTCATATTCGACTAATGAGTGCTGCAGAAATCACTTTGACGTTATCATCTGCTCAAGTCACAGTCCGTCCGGATACCCGGAGCAGTGGCTTAAAAACACACCCATAACAGCAGACCGGTTTTGCCTGCTTTCCATCCGGTTCCAGGATATCCGCAGGCCAGACCGATCTCTGTCATTCCTTCATGGGATGCATTACAGATGATTGATCGCATCCGTGTACTTCTTTATGGTTTTCTTCTCATGATTCTGAATTGCAGTCCCCAGCCCATCTTCAAGCCTCGCCTTAACCTCACTGACAGGTACTTCCTGCCACTCAGACATGTCCAGATCCCCAAGAAAGCTGGCATCTATGAAGTGGAGATGATAGTAGCTGAATATCCAGTACTTCCCGTGTTCTTTCATCAATATTGACCCGTGATCGCCAAAGTAATAAGTCCTCATGATAAACCTCCATAATGCTTTTCGATGGTTTCTCGCGCTTCATAAACATTTGCAATGCATCCACGTCCGTCTCCTGATTGGTCACAGGATCTGACTCAGTCGGCCGCAGAGTGGCTGGAATTCATCAGGTTGCCCAGATTGCACCATCCGGCATCTGCCAGAAATGGGAAACAATGCCTGAAATCCCGTCATTGTCTGGTCTAGTCGCAGTTCAGGCACCCCGCATGATAACACAAAATGGCTGCATCACCAATTGTTCCGGTCAGATGCTCACGGGGCTGCTACCCGGCGGGGTCTTGCATAAACAGGCAAAGGAATGCCTAAGGTGCCTACAGATCGCATCCCATGCAGTCGTCCCGCTTAATGAAGCCGACCTTCCTGTAAACCGAAATGCCCGCGTCTGAGGCAAAGAGCCACATGTTCGTAAGACCGGTTGATTTGGCCTCGTCCTTGAGGATCTCTATCAGTCTTGAGGCTAACCCGCGCTTCCGATACGCAGGCGCGGTATACACATTGGTGATGTACGCTCTTTTGCCGGAAGGGTTCCGGAAATTGGGCGGAAGATCCACAATCAGAAAGGCTGCTGTCGCAATGATTTCCCCATTGTCCTCTGCTACCCACTGATGCAGGACCTTCCCGTCCATCTTCTCATGGAAGAACGCTGTCATCTCCCGGTCAATGATCTGTATTTCAGGCATTCCTTCGTCAATCAGCTGCTGTCTCCGCATCCGGACCAGAACAGGGATATCTGCCGGATGTGCCCGTCTGAACATGTACAGCGGCTCCGCTTCCAATGTCATCTATCCGTTTCCCCTCTTTCCGCATCCATACCAGTGTTTTATGCTGTATCCGTCTCAGATGCACAGCCGCATCCTTTCTCTGCTGTCCCGTGCACGCCTGAATGTCAGGCAAAGCATGCCAGAACCGCGCTGGAAAGCAGACTGCCTGTCAGCCCATCAGGATGCTGATCGCCTCTGCAAGCGTATCCACGCCGTAAACCCGTACGCCCTCTGGCGCTTTGAAGCGACGGTTGTTCTGTCTGGGAATGACGACAGAATGGAAACCGAGACGCTTACACTCTGCCACCCGGCGCTCTATCTGAGAGACTGCACGCACTTCGCCTGCAAGTCCGATTTCGCCCATGACTGCCCAGTCCTGCGGAATGCAGATTTCCCTGATGCTTGAGGTAACCGCAGCCAGGAGCGGCAGATCCGCCGCCGGCTCAGAAAGATCCAGTCCGCCCGCGATATTGATGTACACATCCTGATTGAACAGAGAGATGCCCGCCCGCTTTTCAAGCACTGCAAGGAGCAGCGCAAGGCGTCCGCTGTCAAATCCGTTGGTCGTACGTCTCGGCGTACCAAAGGCACTCTGAAGTGCGAGCGCCTGCACATCCACCAGCATCGGGCGTGAGCCCTCAAGCGCGCAGTGCACGCAGGAACCCGGCACATCGCTGGCACGTTCGGCAAGCAGCATTTCAGATGGATTGGCGACGCCACACATGCCCTCTTCCTTCATCTCAAAGATGCCGATCTCATTGACCGAACCAAAGCGGTTCTTGACCGCGCGGAGGATCCGATACTGATGCTGACGGTCTCCCTCAAAGTAGAGCACCACATCCACCATGTGTTCAAGCACACGGGGGCCGGCAATCGCGCCTTCCTTTGTTACATGACCAACCAGGAAAATGGCGCATCCTGTTGTCTTTGCCATGCGCATCAGGAGGCTGGTGCACTCCCTGATCTGGGAGACAGAGCCCGGTGCGCTGCTCATATCCGGACGATACATCGTCTGAATACTGTCTATGACCATTATATCCGGCTGGAGCTC
>JAFSZW010000519.1 GCA_017458865.1 Clostridia bacterium | reverse complement strand
TACAGTGCCATCCTCATTATACGTATAGGTAAACTCATCATATTCTCCGGCGTTCTGAATATAACCACTGACCTCACGGCCCTGTTCATCCAGAACAGACTGTCCGCCCTTGCCGCTATTGTCATCCCAGACACGTTTTCCGCTTATGAAATTGCCTTCCTTGTCATACAGCATCTCATCTGTCTGATTGCCGATTTCGCCATACTTGTTATACACATAAGTATACCCGTCCTCGGTCTCCCTCAGGCTAGACGCATAATGTCCAAGGTCATTTCCTTCCTCATCGGTCACATCGCCGCTGATAAGATAGCGATCATCAGCATACTGCTCTTCCTTGTAGGTCTCAATCTGGACAGTCCCATCCTTGCTTTCACGGACAATGGAACCAAGCGTGGTCTTTCCATCCTCCTGAAGCTCCCTGGTTTCCACTTCCTTGTTGCCCTTGCTGATACGGGTTTCCTTGGAACTGGTCTCAACGCCATCCGCATTGTATGTGGCTTCGCGGCTGTTTCCATCGGAATCAGACCAGGAGTCTGCTATCTTTTTTCCGTCCTTATCGAGGGTTTCGCTCTTGGTTTCAGTGCCTGAAACCTTGCCGTCCTCATCGTAAGTGGTGTTCGTCTCGGTGACAGTCCTCGAGCCATCATCCTTAACGCTTACACTGGTCGAGGTCTCTGTCTGAACATTCCCGTCCTTGTCGAGAATCTGGACCGTTTCATCTGCCTTGTTGCCCTTTTCGTCATAGGTAATGGTCGTCTTTTTTACGGTGCCATCTTCCTGTGTCTCGCGGGAATCCGTTACACGGCCCTTTTCATCCTTAATGACATAATCCTCTGTTTCAGGATCATCCACAACGGGAGGTTTTTTGGTCGTCTCTGGCTTGTCAGGTTTCGGCGTCGTCTCATTTTGCGGAGCCGGAGTCTTGTTATCCGGTTTCTTCGGCGGATTCCAGTCTCCCCATGATCCGTCATCGCCGCCGTACCAGCCGTCATCATTGTAGCGGCCTGTATTGGTATTTGTGCCCGCCGTCAGTGTACGCGCATTTGCGCCCAGCGACGTGGTGGTAGCCCCGGTCATCCTCCTGACTGGAGCCAGGAGTTCAGATACATTCCTTTTGCTGATGATGTCATACAGATAAGTCGCGGAGCCTGCGTAATTGACGCTCGTCACACTGTTGCATCCTGAGAAAGCATCGCTCTCAATGCTGCGAAGCGTGGAGGGGAGCGTCACGCTTTCCAGGTTGGTCAGACCCGAAAATGCACGCGACCCAATATCCGTAATGCCCTCACCGATATACAGCGAACGTACAGCACTGCGGTACTCTGCCCACGGTGCAGCAGATTCGCTGGTCAGTGCGGGAATCTTTCCTGATCCTTCGATTGTCAGCAGCATTCTGTTGGTATCAAAAGACATCATAAGTCCGCTATACGAACTGCTCATGGAGGTCAGCATCACCGAGTCCGCATAAGCGTTCTGCAGTCCAGGTACTGCTGCCAGGAGCAGACAGAATACTGCAAGCATAGCCAATGCTTTCCTTTTGTTCATAGTTGTGTTTCTGAGCGCGATACCCGCAGCTGCCGGCGGCGGGAGGAGCGCTTTGCCCCCTTCTATTAAATCTTTTCAGATACTCAATCGGATAAACCAAAGAGGTATGAGGACCTGAGAGCCGGTACGAATAAAGTCCGCGCAGTCAGGTTATGTGAGTATTATCTGTATCCCGTCATATGGGATGGGCTGCATCTGGCAGACAGCCTTATCCGACAGATATTGCCCATAAAGTTGTGTCTGTTCCGAAAATCTTTTTCTCATGCATGAGGCTGATCATTGGAAAATCAATGATCCGATCACCGAAAATACACACAAAACATATCAATCATATACTACACCTTTCGGCGCATTTTCGCAAGGCAAAAAGGGTGTAATTGTTAACTTTTTGTAATAAAAATGACGCGGTCAGCGTCATCATGGCAGATGCCAGGTAGCGGTAAACAAACCGACAGCCTCCCTGTTTTCATGGGAGGCTGTCAGTTATAAGGATTCTACTATGTTGCGAACCCAGGAGCCCCGTTTAAGGAGTATGTATCCCAGGACGCATTTGGATAGATCGATCAGGTTGCTGATGATAAAGATTATCATGATGGGGAGCGATGTAAAGGCAATCAGGAGGCGGACAATGGGAACGCGCAGCACCCACAGATAAAGGCTGTCAAATGCAAAGGTAATCCAGGTTCTGCCGCCGGAGCGAATCGTGAAATAAGCCGCATTGGCAAATGAATGGATCGGGGAACATGCCATGGAGATGCAGAGGAAACCGACTGCCAGTTTCTTAACTTCCTCCGTTGTGTTGTAGAGCTCCGGGAAGAGTGGCGACAGCAGAATGACAATCGCTGCAACTACTATGGAGGCTGTAATGGAAAACAGCATGATCTTCCGTACGGATGCCTTCGCCTCATCAAAGGCATTGGCGCCAAGCTGCTGCCCGACAATAATAGAGACGGAAACACCCAGCGCCATCCAGACAACGGAGAACAGATTGGAGACCGTTGTCGCGATATTGAGTGCAGCCACAACAGCCAGACCAAATGTTGAATAACACTGCGTAACCGCTGCCATGCCCGAGGACCACAGTGCCTCATTCACCAGGAGCGGCAGGCCTTTGGCGCAGATCTGCCTGGTCAGGTTAATCGGTACGGTCAGTTTGCTGTACAGCCCGTCCATATAGGGCACGTTTCTCTTGTGTGTATGCGCCCAGATGACCACAATGAGACACTCCACATAACGGGAGATCACTGTGGCAATCGCAGCACCGACACAGCCGAGCGCCGGCGCACCGAAATGACCGAAGATCAAAATGTAATTGAGGCAAAGGTTGACAAGGATCGCAATAATGCCTGCCTTCATTGGCAGAACCGTCTCCCCTGTTTCCCGAAGAGTCGTCGAGTACACCTGCTGAATCGCAAATGGCAAAAGTCCCCACAGCATGACCTGCAGATAAGTGCTGCCGTATTGCGCGGTCAGCGCAATATCACCGGTTTCACCGCCGGTATGCAGATACAGGCCGATCAGGGGATTACCGGCAGCCAGAAAAATGCCCGTGCCGCCGACAAACAGCGCCACTGCCAGCCAGAGCTTGAACCTGAACGTATTGCGGACGCCTTCAAGATCAGACCGTCCATAATACTGAGAGGTAAAGATGCCAGGACCGGAAAGACCGCCAAAGATACAAAGGTTGTAGACAAACAGCAGCTGGCCGACAATGGACACGCCGGTCATCTGTTCGGTGCCAACCGCGCCAACCATGATGTTATCGAGCAGTGAAACAAAATTCGTAATGCCGTTTTGCAGCATAATCGGCAGCGCAATATGCATCAGGCGTCTGTAAAACGCCCTGTCTCCGATATAGCCTCTCAGTCTTTCAGGTATCATGTCAACCCCCGTAAAGCATAAAAAAGTCGTCAGCATTTGCCGGCGACTTGAATCCAAGTGATTATTCCGCGTCTTCCTCGACAGTCTGTGCATCCGGTGCATTCTTCTTGACACTTGCAATGCCGTTCTCACAGGACTTCTTTGTCTTATACCCTTCGGATACGCCGATAATCTGTCCGTTCGTAGCCTTCAGGCGGAAACGGAACTCGCCCTTCTTATCCGTATACATCTCAAATTTGGGATGCTTTACCTTCGTCTTGGCTCCCTCAACGGTCAGATCATCAATCTCGCCGACAGAGTTCTTGATGACGCTCATAATGCCAGCCTTGCAGCTTGCCTTTGACTTGTACACCTCAGAGGACAGGATGATCTCACCATTGGTCGCCTTGAGATCAAACTTGATGCCGCTGGGGACTTTCTTCATAACAAATTTGCCCATTTCCGTTCTCCTCTCGTCAGGCCCTTAGCCTGTATTTATAAGCTGGAAACAG
>JAFSZW010000518.1 GCA_017458865.1 Clostridia bacterium | reverse complement strand
CATGCATTTGTCAACGGCCTCTCATCTGTCAAGCACAATACCCGTTTCACGGTGAAACCAGGAGAAATCAGCAGGTAATCCTGCATATTCCCGCAGAATTACCCGCTGTACAATTTCTCTTTATTTTTGGTTAAGCCTGAGACTGATGATCGGTAACACACATTCTGCCGATACATCCATGGGTTCAGGGGGTTACACATCCTCGTTCTGTGCGGCTTCGCGGCGCTTTTTCATCATTTCCTCAAACGCCTCATCCTGAAGATAGATCATCCTGGTCAGCCGGTCGTAGTACAGCTGCGTCGTCGTGATCAGGAACAGCATGCGGCCGCGGTTGACATCCGTTCCATGCGTCTTGTTCATGTAGTCGATCAGATCATCCGGCGACATCGGGCCCTTTTCGCGGATCACCTGTTCATAGACAGATGCCGCATTGAAGTGCTCGTGGCCCTTTGAGATGATCTTAACACCGCTGACGCGCTGCAGCGAGAACAGATCCGGGCGCTGCTGCAGAAGGCTTGCGTAGAACCAGTCATCCATCTTGAGTTTGTCAAGCGGATCCCGGAATCCTGCCTTGCGGAGGCTCCGGATAGAGAAGAACCGGCCGCTGATCGGGAAGCGCGACACGTGCTCAATGTAGCGTTCAAAGTCCCGCTTGGTCACACCCTTTGACTCGAAATAGGACAGCCGCATCAGGTGGCCTATGCCAACCTCAAGGATCTCAAATTCCTGCTTGAGCCCCATATAGAGACGGGAGTAAAGCGGCAGTCCTGTCAGCTTATCAGGGAATTCAGAGATGTAGACCTCTTCCTTCCCGAGCAGCATGTGCTCGATATAATCCGTCGACTTCTTGAACCTGTCAGACCGGATGGCATAGCCCTCGTACGGATGGTACCCAAGCTGACGGATCGTCAGCGGCACAATCTCACTGCCGGTGGAACCAGGGACATTCTCCTTATACAGGCTGCGAATGGTATCCGTCAGATAGAAATCCTCCGTGAGGACGCTCTTCATCTTCTCGAGCACCTCTTCCGGCAGCATCGATACATTCAGCTTATAGTGTCCGCTGAAGAAGTAGTTCTGCACGTACGGCGCATAATTGGCCATAAACGAGGCGATGTTCACGCCGTAACGCTCCTCATACAGACTGGCCAGCTCGGAATTGCTGATCTCAGGTGCGTGGTCCATGAGGATGGAAATGACCTGCTGCTCCCGGTCAGGTTTTCCGAAACGAATGACCGGCATGCGTCCAAAGGAGATATCCGGATATTCCTCCGGGTCGATGGTTTTCTTGAGCGCGTTGTGCAGCTCACAGGCATCGCGGATATCATACTGTTCCATGAGATCCGGATGCTGCCTGAAAAACAGCTGCGTCGACAGTTCGACGTCCTTGTAGGAACGCAGGTTGAGGCCCTCATAGAGATCCGTAAAGTCCGTTGCATCCATCGGGTAATAACGGAATTTCCGGCCGTACGTCGTGATGGTGATCCGGCTGTCATGCAGCTTGTTGGCAATCGACTGATCGTCAAGGCTGAAGTTCTGCGGATCAAGGCTGTACTTCCTGCAGAATTCATAGTAGAGGTTGATGTACTCCGGAACCGTGATGGTATCCCTGCACTTCGTCTTGATAAGATGGATCTTCACATCATTGTTCTGGCGGCGGACCAGACGTCCCTCGTCCAGGATGTAATCCCGATCCAATGCCCTTTCAATGGACGTCCTGACAGAGAACGGGATGGAATCATCATCAAGCGCTTCCTCAAGCGGCTGCTTGCCCTTCTTGTAGCGGATAATGAGATAGTTCCCCTCAACCGTTCCAAAGGCAAGCCGCGCCTGCTCATCGTCGAAATGATAGGTCTCGTAGACCGGTCCCAGATAATCCTCATGGAAGTAGGTCTCGATCAGGCAGTTCCACACAATCTGGCGAATCCGCTCACGCGTCAGGCCAATGGTCTGACCGACATCCTCCAGCGTGCCGCCGTTCAGCCGCAGCCTCAGGATCTGACGCTTCTTCTCATCCGGATAGTTCTCTATCCAGCTGCGGATCTTTTCATACCGGGACATATACAGATTGTCCTGGACCATGAGGACCTTTTCATCAATCAGCTGGCTGAGCACGTTGTCAATGCAGCCACGGTCGCGCAGGATTTCCGGAATGAACGTATAAATCTGCTGCCGGGCAACCGGTACGCATTTCTGGCCGATCCTGCTGACAATCCGCTCACGGAACGCCTTCAGCACATACTCATTATTGATAAAAATCTCTTTGAGCGGCTCAATCAGGACACCGTTTGCCTCAATCAGCTCGCGGCTTTCCGACATTCTCGGAATCGACAGAATGCGTCCAAGGAACATGGCAGAACCGCTGTCACCCGGTTCGATGCCAATCGACCTGTAGGCATGTTCTATCTGCATCGCGACAGCCCGGCGCAGCCTGCAGCCATCTCCGTCGTAGAAACAGACCACATCAGAAACCATACCCGGCACACGATCCGCCTGTCCCCGGATCTCCATTTTCAGCCATTCGGACATATCCCCGGCGCTTATGCCATACCTTGCAATAAACGCTTTCATGTCCACGCTGACCGTAGTCCGTTTCCCGGCAGCGTCAATTACAGCTGCGGCAACCTGGTTATCCTCTATGTCCCGTTCAAATGAGGAGATATACGTCCGAAACGCCCGTTCAGTAATCGTAGAGCAGATTGCCTGTGCGGTTTTGACGCCAATGTTTCTCATCCGTTTCAGCTGATCCGGGGTGATGGACAGATAGAAAAACAGGTTCTCCATATCATCCCGTTCAAGCTTTGCATAGATCCGCGGCGAGATTTCATCCCTCCTGATCCTGAGCTCACCGGTCAGTCCGAGCAGCTCTCTGTTCAGAATCACCATCTTCCACTCATTGTCGCCATCTATCCCCGAGGTATTTTCGGGCATTTCGTCAACAATGGCAAACCTCGGGAGCAGGCTTTTGAGTTCCTCAAATACCATCTTCCCGACACCCTGCCATGACGGAAGCTTATCCGGGGCCTCAAGTACAGGCATCAGGTCATTGATCGTCCAGATATTATTCGCATGCAGCACGTTGACAGACCGTCCGCTGAGTCCAATATCCGTCACAAACGTATCCCGCCTGACGGAAATCATATTATCATCAGCCCTGTTTACTTCAGTGTTCTCATTCTGTGTATTGGACATAATCTCCTCCAGGATATATCTATGGTTGTAAACGGTTTTGCGGCATACATCTCAGTCGCTTATTGCTGTTTCATCCGGATGCTGAACCGGCTGCTTTCCCCTTCCTCAACCTCATCTGAGGACCGGTTATCTCAGTTCTTATCCCTGCTGCAGCCTCTGTCCTCCCTGCAGCAGGGATAACAGATCTCAGGCATGGATCGCATCACTTAAACACAATTGTTTCCAGTCTGAATACCATTGGGTACACGGCAAACTCAAAGAACGTAATGACAGCATATCTGCACGTCCTTACAAACAAAGCCAGCATGGTCGTGCTCTTTAAAAACGGCTTGTCAAACTGCATCTTAAGCAGCAGTGTATAGATGGCAACACCGCCTACCATACGCAGGATAAACGGCACAATCCTGCGCGTATTTTCAAATCTGACAAAGCGTTCCTCAAACAGCACAGTTACCATGAACCCGATCATAAGACCAAAGCCAGTAAAACAGTCCGTGCTCTTGCAGTAAAAGAATCCGGGAATACCAGACAGAATCAGCACGCCGTAAATCAGCGGCTTGCTTTTCAGTGTCTTTGACAATGCGTTGATAATCAGAACGATAAGCGCAGCCGGCACCCACCCGCCGAAAACATCCGTCGGATAATGTGCACCGACAACGACCCGCGAAAACCTGACCAAGATCGGCATAATCACCGCGAGCGCCACCACCCAGTTCCTTTTCAGCCACTGGGCCAGGGACAGAAACAGTGCAAACACATTAGCCGAGTGTCCGCTGGAGAATGAAAATCCCTGTGCAGCTCCATCCATCAGGTCTGCGCCTTTATCCAGCAGACGGTAAATATCCATGCCTTCATGAACCATATACGGTCTGCGGCGCAGAAAGAAATTCTTGATCATGGGATTCCACAGATTCACCACAAACACATTCACGCCAATGCGCTGCCCCTGCCCCACCTGCTTGTCATAGCACAGTACGGCATGCCAATCATCACAATCAGGAACAGTCCTTCGCCAGACATGGACAGGTTGGAAACCGCCGAGATGCCAGAACCCCCAGCGTCTTCTGCAGCATTTCCATGAGGCGCGCTTCCCATTCAAAGAAAAAGGTATTTCCTTCTGGACGTATATTTTCTGCCCGCTCTCTCTATTTGTTGCATTCAGCAGATTCCTCGTCTGCCGGGGTTCATTCCTGTCTGCTGCAGTACGGTTGTTCGTTACATCGTTCATCCGCGGGTATGCTGTATAACATTCGCCCTTACCGGAAAGTTGAAAGACGTATCCGGATACGGTTCGCGGCACAGCGTGAAATGCCACCATTCTTCCTGGATGCCGCGGAACCCATGTGCACACACCAGGCTTTTCAGGAGCTCCCGGTTCTGCAGTTGTTCACTGGTGAGCTGCATGTAATCCGAATGGGAACGTTCTCCGAAAAAGTCGAACGTACCGCCCATATCCAGATCCTTCCCTGTCCGGCTGTCACACAGTGTGAGATCCACCGTGCTCCCGCGGCTGTGGCCCGAATGTGCGGCAATATATCCTTCCTCAAAAAGCCTGCTTTTATCCACATCCGGATAAAACACATCCTTCATCCGGGTATCACTGAGATCCTCAGCCCACCGGACAAAATGGTCCACCGCCATCTGCGGCCGGTACGTATCATATATTTTGAGACAGAGCCCGCCTCTGCGCGCCTCTTCATCGACTATCCGGAGCGCTTCCGCCATTTCAACCGTAGCAAGCGCAGCCGGTTCTTCATATCCATCTATCCGTTCACCGACGAAATTGTACGGCGTGTAATACCGGATATCCATAACAGCATCCGGTATGTAATCAGCAAGGGATACAAACCCATCTGAACAGACCGATATTTCCATTTTGCTCCCTCCCTTAGACACTGAAAAAGGCGGCAACTGAACCCCTTTTCACAAAAATACATCTATGGAATGTATCCGGAATGTTGGTACCATCATTTTAACAAATTTATTCCTACTGTGCAAGCCCTGACGCCGTGATAATTACTCACAAGTTACTCATAATTATTCCATATCATTCCTGGATAGTTAAGTGTTTACGAGATTCTACTTATGCGCTCAAAATCTGATCGTTTCATATCATGATTCCATCCGTTTTGAATTCAAATCACACCCTTTTGATTAAGGCGAAAGATAATAAAACGACAGGAATCTGCTTTTGATTAGTTAAACGCCGCATACATCTTCTGGTTGTCTGTCCCACCCGCTATGGGATAGAAAAAGGTCAGACTTGTCTGCTTTCGACAAACCAGCCTGACCTGTTATATAGTGCTTTACAGTAATGAAGACAATGCATTCAGCGTTTGCTGTGATGGCAGAAATTATGATGATGGTTAGCCATCCACGTCATTCACAATCGACGAAACTGAAGGGAAAAAGCATCCACTCAGCGCAATATAAGCACACACTGGCATTCCACGACCACTTGAGTGAGGTTTAAACTGTCTTATAATCGTTCTTGGTATTATATCTCTTTTCAATTTGGAAGCAACAAATTATAATATTGTTAATTTATTGTTATATTTTAATACTTAATCATAGAAAAAGAGTCAGCCAGAGCTGACTCTTATAAAATTACAATGGCAATCATTTTTTATTGATGTCCACAATGACACCGTCATCAAAGGCATTTGCACTGATGCTGGTCACCGTACTCGGGACATACACGTAAATCAGATTCGGACAGTCCTTAAACGCACGATCTCCTATTGTCGTTACACCATTCGGAATAATGACGCATTCAAACGCACCGCCGGCAAACGCCTCAGATTCGATCGTTTTCAGAACAGATGGCAAAGAAAGCTTCTTCAGTCCTGAAAGCGCGGGAATGTTATACACCAGCTTGGTCTGAACGGCAAAATCCTCATTCAGGAAGGAATTTGATGTGTATTCCCTTG
>JAFSZW010000517.1 GCA_017458865.1 Clostridia bacterium | reverse complement strand
CTGTCTGAGCACAGCCCCTGACGGGCCGTCTTACACTTCGGTGGCCTGTGCTGTATAGAGCTGATAGTACAGGCCATGCTTGGCCATCAGTTCGTCATGACTGCCCTGCTCCGCGATTCCTTTATTGCTGATATACAGGATGCGGTCGCAGTTTTTGATGGTGCTCAGGCGGTGCGCCACAATAATGCTGGTTCTTCCCCGGAGCATCTCAGCAATGCCTTCCTGGAGGAGTTTTTCCGTCTGCGTGTCAATCGAGGAGGTAGCCTCGTCAAGAATCAGAATCGACGGATCGCTGAGCAGTGTCCTAGCAAATGCAATCAGCTGTTTTTCACCCTGAGACAGGTTGCTGCCGCGCTCCTTGATTTCTGTCATATATCCCTGCGGCAGGTTCCGGATGAATGCATCCGCACGCACGCGGGTTGCCGCTTCCCGGATCTCGTCATCCGTCGCATCGAGTTTGCCGTAGCGGATATTGTCCACCAGCGTTCCGCTGAAGATGAAACTGTCCTGAAGCATAATGCCCAGCTGGGTTCTGAGGGAATGCAGCGTCACTTTGGAAATATCATGCACGGACCCGTCTTTGCCATGCAGCAGGATACGCCCGCCATTGAGATTGTAGAAACGGCAGAGTGTGTTGATAATCGTGCTCTTCCCGGCACCGGTCGGTCCAACCAGTGCGATGGATTCGCCTGCCTTGACATGGAGGTTCAGGTCTTCCAGCACATTGGTGCCCTCTTCATAAGCGAATGTGACATGCTCAAAGTCCACTTCACCGGAGAGCTCCGGCAGCTCTTCAGCATCCGGCGCATCCTCAACAATGACCGGTTCATCCATGGTCTCGAAGATGCGTTCCAGATAGGCAATGTTGTTGACAAAGGAGTTGTAGATGTTGGCGAGGTTGGTGATCGGCTGCCAGAAACGGCTGACATACTGTCCCATGGCAAGGATGATGCCGAAGGACACCATTTTGCCTCCGCCCATCCAGTACACACCGGCGATATACAGGAATGTCAGCACGATCTGTGTCAGCAGTTCGCTGCTCAGCCAGACCGTATTGCTGATATACACTGCGCGCAGCCAGGCCGTCCGGCAGGCCAGTGCCAGCTTGCGCATAATGCCGATGTTGACCTCCTGGCGGTCAAACAGCTGGCTGACACGCACACCATCGATGGATTCAGCAAGGTATGCATTATAGTTGCTGTTTTTATTACTCTGCTGCTGCCAGGCTTTTCTCTGTCTGGGCTTGATGAGAATGATGATGCCGGCAAAGATCGGGAGGCCTGCCACGATGATGGTCGCGAGCCGTGCCTCAGTGGTGAACATGAACACAACAATGAACACCAGGTTAATGATCTCCAGGATCATATTGATTATGCCGTTAGAGAGAATATCCGAAACCGAGTTCACATAGTTGATGACACGCACCAGGATCTTTCCTGCCGGACGTGAATCATAGTAGCTGAACGGCAGGCGCTGAAGGTGAGCGAAGAGATCACTGCGGATATCGAAGATGATACTCTGGCTGACATGCGCCATCATTCTTGAGCGTATGGTTGTGAACACAATGCTCAGGCAGATGACGCCGACAAAGAGGATCGCCATCCGTCCGATCATGACCGTGTCCTTGTTGGGCACTGCCTCATCCAGCACCCACTGCGTGATTTTCGGGATATAGAGTGTGGCAACACTCGACAGTGCGCTGAGCACCAGGGCCAGGATCATCTTATAGCGGTGTCTGGTGATGTATTTTCCGGCTCTCTTGAAATGTTTCCACTGAAACGGTGTTTCCAGGCGTTCATCCACGTCAAACTTATTACGCGCCATGCTTCGCCGCCTCCTCTCCCTGAAGACCGTACTGCAGCACATAGGTCTGCCAGTAGTACCCGCGTTTTTTGAGCAGTTCCTGATGTGTGCCGGCCTCCGTGATCTGTCCGTCCTGGAGAACCAGAATCAGGTCTGCATCCTTCATGGAAGAGATGCGCTGTGCAATGATGAACTTTGTGCACGGGAACGGGAGATTGCGAAGTTCATTCTGAATATACTGTTCGGTCTCGCTGTCAACAGCACTCGTCGTGTCATCCATGACCAGAATGCTCGGACGCATGGCCAGAGCGCGTGCAAGCGCAATGCGCTGCTTCTGTCCGCCGCTAAGACCCACGCCTCTCTCACCGACGATCGTGTCATAGCCTTCAGAAAGATGTTCGATAAACTCATCCGCAGCGGCACGCTTGGCAAAATCCCGGACTTCATCCAGTGTCAGACTCTGATTGCCGAAGGCCACATTGCCTTCCACAGTGTCAGAGAAGAGGAAGACGTCCTGGGTTGCCGTGCCGATTCCGCCGCGCAGCTGCTGAAGCTTCCATTCCCTGACATCGCAGCCGTCCACCAGAACAGCGCCGTCAGAGACATCGTAAAACCTGGCCATCAGCTGAATGAGCGTGCTCTTGCCGCCGCCTGTCGGTCCCATGACCGCCACAGTCTGGCCGGGAAGAACATGGAAGGAAATGTTTTTGAGGACCTCCTGGGTATCATACCGGAAGGAAACATCCCTGAACTCAATCTCGCCCTTCATCTTCGGGTGGTCGACAGCGAACTGCGGATCCGAAATGTTGGGCTTGAGATAGGCCAGTTCCATCACCTTGGCAGCAGACGTGGAAAAGCGCTGGAGATCATTGATCAGGTTGCCCAGTTCACGCATCGGGTTGGACATAGCCCAGGAAAGGCCGGTAAAAAT
>JAFSZW010000516.1 GCA_017458865.1 Clostridia bacterium | reverse complement strand
GTGAGCAGGTCATGCATGGACATGTTGAAATCGGCATACCGGAGCAGTGTGATGTGTGCGCCGCCGCTCAGCTGATAGGTCTGAATGAAGTCCCCGTCATCAAACTGGACGTTCTCAATCATCTGCGCATCACCTGGCAAATTGAGAAAAAGCAGAGGACGGTCAAACTCTTCTGCACAGGCTAAGGATACCGTCAAAAGGCAAACCGCCAGCAGAAGAAAAAGAATATTTATGCGATGATTTGATAGAATCATGAAAATCACTCCTTTGAACAGGCGTTATTATATCACGTGCTTTGTCATACGTCAAAAAACGGCCTTGAAAACACATGTGGAATCTGTTATACTGTGGTCGCGAATGGAGGTACTGGTATGGCCCGGGCAAAAGGAATCAAACCCATGGCTCAAAACAAGAAGGCATTCCACGACTATTTTGTCGAGGAAAGGCTTGAATGCGGAATGGAGCTCAAGGGGACAGAAGTTAAGAGCATGCGCCAGGGACGAATGAACCTGAAAGAAAGCTATGCCGTGGTTAAAAACGGCGAAATATTTGTTCAGGGGATGCATATCAGTCCATATGAACAGGGAAACATCTTTAATACAGACCCTCTTCGCCCCAAACGCCTGCTGCTGCATAAGAACCAGATCCGGCATCTGTTCCAGGAAGTCGGAAAGATGGGGTATGCCCTGATCCCGCTTTCTGTATATCTGAAAGACGGACGCTTCAAAATGGAACTGGGGCTTTGCAAGGGCAAGAAGCTGCATGATAAGCGGGATGACATCGCCGAACGGGATGCCAAGCGCGAAATGCAGCGGGCACTGCGTGACCGGAACAGGTAATTATATGGGGATGTACTGGTTTCGACGGGATCGTGGGTGGCCAGGTAAGCGAGTCGTAGCCCCGTGCTACGTTAAAAACGGGAATTAAAAATTAACTCACAATAGCAATTACGCTATCGCTGCCTAATTAGGCGCGCGTCGGCATGAGGATCCCGCTGCCTCATTCACCGGCGTCGATTTAGCGGGCCATGTTCCTGCCTAAGCTTTGCCGCAGGGACACACTTATGAAGCTACTGAAACCTTGAGCCTGTCTGCGGGCGCCTGGCAGAGGGAATGTCAAATCACAGACTGCACTCGAAGAAAGCCTGGTTGTCGCTTTTTCGGACAGGAGTTCGATTCTCCTCATCTCCACTATGTATTATACTATCGCTTTTTCATATAGATGGCGATCGTATAAACTTGCATGACTGCAAAAGAAGAAGGGTTTAAACTTTCGCAAGGGAGTTAAACCCTTTTTCTTTATCCACCGGCAAGCAGAGGGTTCTGACCGGGGCTTATCCCGTGAGATGTGCAGGAAAATGACGGGCAAGTTCATCGTGCGAAAGGATGAACGGCATGACATACTCCATCATTGGGATTATGGCGGGCATCATTCTGCTGATTATCAATCGTGATATCCTGTGCCCGGAAGGACCAGATTCTCACTGAAACGCAGCGAAAATACCGGCATTTCCTGATGGGCGTAATGAGTTACTACATTACGGATCTGCTTTGGGGAATCCTTGAGGCCCGACGGCTTACGGTGATTCTGTTTGTCGATACGACAGTTCATTTCCTGGCAATGGTGGGTGCTGTGATGCTGTGGACGCAGTATGTCATTTCCTACCTGGACAGCAGGAGCACATTCGAGCGGATTTTGCATTATGCGGGCCGGGCTTTTTTTCTGCTTTGAGGCAGTGGTTGTGCTGATCAACCTGTTTTATCCGGTACTCTTCTGGTTCGATGAGACCGGTGCGTATCATGCCGGTCTGGCCCGCTATATTACGCTTGCCATTCAGATTTCCCTGTTTCTGGCAGCTGCTGTGTATACACTGTATATTGCGGCAGGAACGAAGGGCAGCATCCGGCTGCGGCATATGACCATTGGGCTGTTCGGAATTGCCATGACACTGCTGATCGCGTGTCAGGTGTTCTATCCGCTGCTGCCGCTGTATGCGATTGGCTATATGCTTGGCACCTGTCTTCTGCACAGTTTTGTGGTGGAAAATGAAAAGAGGAGTATCGCCGGGAACTTGAGAAAGCAGCCGAACGGGATCAGCAGCAGAAAAAGGAGCTTTACGAGCACCGGGAAGCACTGAAAGAGGCGCTTGAAGCGGCAGAGGAAGCCAATAAAGCCAAGACAGCGTTTCTCTCCAATATGAGCCATGAGATCCGTACGCCCATGAATGCCATCATTGGTCTTGACAGTATTATGCTGAATGATCCCTCAATTTCAGATGAGACCCGGGAGCATCTGGAAAAGATAGGATTATCTGCGCATCATCTGCTGGACATTATCAACGACATTCTCGATATGTCCCGAATCGAATCCGGTCGGATGACCATCCGGCAGGAAGAGTTTTCTTTCGGGAAGACACTTGAGCAGGTGAATACGATCATCAGCGGGCAGTGCAGTGATAAGGGTCTGCAATATGAATGCCGGACGAGTGGACAGATTGAGGAGTTCTACGTTGGCGATGATATGAAACTCCGCCAGGTCCTCCTCAATATCCTTGGCAATGCGGTCAAATTCACGCCGGAGGGCGGAAGGGTATCCCTCATTATCGAGAATATTGCACAAATGGAGGATATGGCTGCCCTGCGCTTTACGATCAGCGATACGGGTATCGGCATGAGCAAGGAATTCCTTCCACGCCTGTTTGATGCCTTCAGTCAGGAGGACTCGTCAAATACAAACCGTTATGGCAGTACGGGCCTTGGCATGTCCATCACCAGGAGTATCATAGAACTGATGAATGGCACTATCGTGGTTGAAAGTGAAAAGGGGAAAGGGACAACATTCACGATCACCATCCCGCTGGGACAGGCAGAACACAGGCAGGATACCGGGGATGAAACTGAGATTCATCCGCAGGAGATGAATGTGCTGGTGATAGATGATGACCGCATTGCCTGCGAACATGCGGAAATCATCCTGAGTCAGGCTGGCATCAGGTGCGAAACGGTATTGAGCGGTGCTGATGCGATAGAGATGGTCAAAATGCGGCATGCCCGCCGGGAAGATTACAATCTGATTCTGGTTGACTGGAAGATGCCGGAAATGGACGGTGTGGAGACGACCAGGCAGATCCGCAGCATCGTGGGCAGTGAGACACCCATTATCATCCTGACATCGTATAGCTGGGAAGATATCGAGACGGAAGCCAGAGCGGCCGGTGTGGATACATTTGCAGCCAAGCCGCTGTTTGCAGGCACTGTGATGAATGAGTTCCGGGCTGCGTTCAGGAAGAAGAATACAAAGCTGGTTCAGGATACTGCTGACCTTAAGGGCCGGCGAGTCCTGCTGGCGGAGGATATGCCGGTCAATGCTGAAATCGTCATCATGGTGCTCGGGATGCGTGAGATTGAAGTGGAGCATGCTGAAAACGGCCGGATTGCGGTTGAAATGTATAATCAGCATGAGGCCGGGCATTATGATGCGATCCTTATGGACATGCGGATGCCGGAGATGGATGGGCTCGAGGCAGCAAGGCTGATTCGTGCATCCGACAGGCCGGATGCAAAGACCATTCCCATCATTGCGCTGACGGCAAACGCCTTTGACGAGGATGTGCAAAGAAGCATGCAGGCCGGACTCGACGCGCATCTCAGCAAACCTGTTGAGCCGGAGCTGCTGTTCAGAACGCTGGAGGGGCT
>JAFSZW010000515.1 GCA_017458865.1 Clostridia bacterium | reverse complement strand
TTCCTGCCCTCTTTCCTGCCCTCTTCACGGCCGGCATTGTAGTACTTATCAGCACTGAACTCCAGAACCTTTCCACCCATAATTAACTTAACCTCCTCACCTGCTTTGTTCGTTGCACCAAGCGCAACAAATACAATTTTTAATGCGTCATACAAAGTGCTTGCCTCATACGCCGTCATCTCTCCGTTATCGGCCAGCTCCTTAAGTTTGTTTACAATCCTACTATACAACGTCCGGACTGTCCTTGCCGATGCAGAATTACGCGGCGCTTTTTTCAGCTCACTTTCATGGTTGAAAAACAGGAACGGCAAGAGAATATACAGTTTCTTACTCAGAATCGTTCCCAGATTGTACGCCTGAATCCTGAGCATGGGAATTCTGTAGGAAAATCTGATCCCCTGAGGAAAGCTCAACATCACTGTTGCAGTGGGCTGCGTGTTCCTTGTACTCCTGAGGAGGATCACACCGGAATCATCACAGTGAACATGGAAAACCCCATCCTCATCAGTCGTCACTTCCTCACCAGCAGACCGGGTATCATACCGAATAATTCTGGGAATTATTTCAGTACCACCAGCACTGGATTCACATTCAAGATGAAAACAATACTGAAAGTATTTTGTCACCTGAATCCGAAAATCTTCTTCAAGCTTTCCAGACTCATTGCCTGGCAATTCCTTGTCAAGCAGAACAATCTCCTCGCTTCCATCAAAGCGCTCCTCAATGAATTGCTTTTCGAAAAACAATTCATTGATCAGAGGAAGCACCATTCGTGGACACTTGCGAACAATGCTCTTGAAAGCACTGTCATACGGGGTATACAGGCCTTGTGCCTGCGAATTATTTTTCGCCATATGGCTCCTTTCCTGCATTATAATGCATACTGTAAAAAAGAACAAGTGTAACTCAGGAAACAGATAAGCACCGGCATCCGGACAGCTTCCCGGCAATCACCTTTTCCATTCATTGTACAAAACAGCAGTACGTCAACTGTATCCAACAGTCAGTAAGTTGTCCTCCGCCTGTCTGTATCCCGAATTCCTGGATAGTCAGATTAGCTTACCACTGCAGATTCAGCACGTATCAGCCGCAGCCTGCGGGTATCTGGATGCGGAAAAGCGTCCAGATACCTGCTGCTCCATCATTCGTTTTTCAGCAGATACTTGTTGCTGACAACTTTCATGCTGAGACAGCCGCCGATCATCTGGGAATAGACCGGCTCGGTGGGCCGGATGACAATCCCTTCCTTCTTCCCGCCGTTCGGATAATCACCGTCTGCACGACTCAGCAGCGCTTCCACTGTCGGATATCTGGACGGCAGGTCCATTCCAATCTCCTCGATTGGAACATGCAAAAGGTCGAGCGCCTCGCAGACTTCCTGCATGCGCCGCAGACCGACGCGCTTTCCGTTCTCCCGAACAGTAAAGACATACCATTCCGGTTTGGTGAGCCTGAGGCGGTTGCTCTGAATGCCAGGTGCACACAACTCGCCCTGAATGGTCAACAGGCTCAGACCCTCGGCACTGGCAAACGCCTGAATCTTTGCCTGCAGGCCCCGCTCATTGACCAGGTTGTAAAACGCGCTGCTGCCGTCATCCCGGTACTCATAGTTGTGCCCTGTCACGTGGAATCCGTCCTCATCCAGGCTGATGGAATGTGAGGAACCGTCCATCTTGGTGCTGATGTAGTACTCAAGACCGGCAAACGCCTGAATCAGCTCGGGATTCGCCTGGACACGCGTCTCATCCGTATGCGGAACATCCACCGGCAGGGTTCCAATGATGTTCCCACCCGTCGTAATCCGCTCCTCAATTTCCCACTTCCTGACGCCAAGCAGTTCCGTTACATCCGTTCCGGGTTCGGCACCCACCGGAATCTGCGGAAAGGATGCTGTCGGCAGCAACAGTCCCTGAGAAATCTGCCCGCGGAACTTCATCGTCCGCAGACGAAATCCGTCGCCAAGGATTGTGCTGCTTCTAAAGCTGGATGCCCGCATAAACTCAAACACATCACAGACCGGCAGGAAACTGTCTATCTCGAAATAGACTGCATTATCCCCCGGATGAAACTGTCCTTTGTTTACAACGCACTGCCAGCCCAGAACGTGCGCAAGTTCAATTCGATCCGCACCCTCAATCGGTTCAATCGCCCGGATTGTCTGGATGCTTGCAAGTTTACGGCTCATACAGATCGCCTCCATTCAGAAATTGTCGTTCGTAAACTTCCATCCGGTTCAGTCAGCTGCGCATTCGGAAAACCTGTGTGTCCGGAAAAGGTCCGGTTTTGCAACTGCTGCCCCCTGAGTCCGGCTTCCGTTCGAATACCTTACTCATGCACACAGTATAACCCTTCAGCAAGTCTCTGTGGTCACTTTAAAAGCGACATTTTGGCGGCTTGAATTTGCCTACAGACCAAATATTTCTTTTTATTATTGTGTAATTCATATAACTTTGGCCGGATTCGGACATCTCCCATCCGGATCAGAATATCGAATTTCATCGTTATTTAAATGCTATTATTAAAATATTATTATCTTTGTTATATTATTTAAATATTATCCGTATTCTTTATAATAATAAATGAATTCCCTGGATTCCCTTCAACGCGGCATAAGCGGATAAATCAAGCTTGACAACGTCGCGTGTATGTGCAGTGGCCGATACAGGGAAATCGCACGGCTGCGGAGATCCCAGTGGCTCTGGTTCTGTATAAAAAATAATCCCCAGAACCGACGCTGGTCCTGGGGACAGCTTCACAGAGGCTGTTTGATCGGGTGTGATATTCCGCTGTTCGTGGACTTTTCCGCCTTTCGCCGATAAACAATGGGCGTCTTCCTGCTGGACTGCAGAAAGCGGCGAAAGTACCCGACAAAACGTTCCTGGCATCATTTGATCTGAAGTATAACCGTGAGGGGCCTCAGTCACAAAAAAAGGATTGCTGCAAGTTGCAGCAATCCCGTGAAATGATCAGCCCTTCTTCTTTTTGGAGAGGATGTCAAAGACAACTGCGCCAAGAAGAACCGCGCCCTTGACGACCTTCTGATAGTTCGCGTCAATGCCCATGAGGCTCATGCCAAGGTTGATGACGCCGATCAGGGTCGCGCCGATAACCATGCCGATGACGCTGCCGGCACCGCCGCTGGCGGAAACGCCGCCCACAACGCAGGCTGAGATGGCGTCCATCTCAAAGTTGGTGCCTGCCGTGGAGTTGGCTGCCTGGAAACGCGCCATAACTGTCCAGGCAGAGACAACGGTCAGGATGGCCATGTTGAGGTAGGCAAGGAACATGATCCGGCGGGTATTGACACCGGACATGCGCGCCGCTTCCATGTTGCCACCGACTACATAGAAGTGACGGCCAATTGTTGTTTTGCTGGTAATGAAGCTGTAGATCAGGATGACGCCCACAACCCATACAAGCACTGTCGGGATGCCGCCGGCATTTGCCAGCTTG
This sequence comes from Clostridia bacterium, assembly GCA_017458865.1. Lineage (GTDB taxonomy): Bacteria > Bacillota > Clostridia > Christensenellales > Aristaeellaceae > Ventricola. Next base: position 1,102 of record JAFSZW010000515.1, on the reverse strand, counting down.
TACATCACCAGCAGAATGAATGCTGCGCTGATACCGCTCTTTGCTGCAGCAGAGGCAAAGGTATCCGCCTCATATCCCTTTTTGAGTCTGGAACTCCTCGTCCAGAAGATGACAAGGACAGTGATGACTGCTGCCGCAATGCCAACGATCATGCAGGGCCAGTTGAAGACGCTCATCTTGGTCTGCCAGATCTTGCCGGAGAACATCTTGAGGAAGCTGTCCGGGAACGGCGCGATAGAACCGGTTTTGGAATTGCTGCTCAGGATGGATGTGCCGAGGCCGCGGAACGCAAGATAGCCGGCCAGTGTGGCAATCCACGGCGGAATATGGACATACGCAATCAGGTAGCCAAGTCCGCAGCCGTAAGCGATACCCAGAATCAGCATGAGGACGATGGATAACCCGGCATTGACGCCCTTGATGACCATCAGCACGCCGCCGACAGCACCTACGATACAGACGAAGGAACCGCAGGACAGGTCGATGTTGCCGCCTGTAAGCATGCACATCAGCATGCCGACTGCCAGAATGTAAACATAGGCATTCTGCGTGATCAAAGCGTTAAAATTCAGGGGCTTCAGGATGCTGCCGCCGGTTGTGACCATGAAAAACAGATACACAAGAATCAGGACGACAAGCATTGCATTCTTTTTCAGGACTTCTGAAACATTCTTCATTTTTGTCACCCTCCCTTGTTAACGTTTTTCACGCTTGGACAGCACATCGAACATGACTGCCAGGAGCAGAACGATGCCCTTGACGACACGCTGATAGTTTGCCTCAATGCCCATGATGCTCATGCCCTGGTTGATGAGGCCCATCAGAATAGCACCGATGATGACGCCGGAGATCTTTCCGGTGCCGCCATAGGCAGACGCGCCGCCGATAAAGCAGGCCGCGATGGCGTCCATCTCATAGCCCTGTCCGTAGGTCGGCTGTGCAGAGGAGGCACGTGCCACGGTCAGAATGCCGGCAAGGCCTGCCAGCATGCCCATATTCGCATAGGCAAAGAGGAAGACATTCCGCGTATTGACGCCGGAAAGCGCTGTCGCCTTCTCATTGCCGCCAACCGCATACAGATGCCGGCCAATCGCTGTGCTGT
>JAFSZW010000514.1 GCA_017458865.1 Clostridia bacterium | reverse complement strand
TTTGGCGGAAGTTCACTGGCGGATGCCTCGCAGTTTAAGAAGGTCAGGGATATCCTTCTTTCGGATCCGGACCGCTGCATGGTGATTCCGAGCGCACCGGGAAAGCGTAATTTTACAGATGTGAAGATTACGGATATGCTGTACGCGTGCGCAAAGCTCGCATCCTCCGGCAAGAGCCTTGACGAGAACCTGGAGCAGATAAAGGCCCGGTATGTCGAGATTGCCCGTGACCTTGATGTGACGTTTGACTTTGACGGGGCGTTTGATACGATCCGGAAGAATATAGAGCTTGGCGCGGGTGAGGCATATGCTGCCAGCCGCGGCGAGTATCTGAACGGCATGCTGCTGGCTGCCTATATGGGCTGGACGTTTGTGGATGCCAAAGATGTCATCTTCTTTTCCGAGGACGGACGCCTTGATGCAGAAAGGACGCAGACGCTGCTCTCTGCGGCGCTTGAGGGAAAACGCAATGTAGTCATTCCCGGCTTTTATGGCAGTGATGCCACCGGCAGCGTAAGGACGTTCTCAAGGGGTGGCAGTGATATCACCGGTGCCCTCGTCGCCCGTGCGGTTGGTGCCGACGTGTACGAGAACTGGACGGATGTTTCCGGCTGCATGATGGCAGACCCGCGGATTGTCCGCAATCCTGAGGTCATCCGCAGCATCACCTACCGCGAGCTGCGGGAGCTTTCCTACATGGGCGCAAGCGTGCTGCATGAGGATGCACTGTTCCCGGTCCGCATTGCCGGCATCCCGACCAATATCCGGAACACGAACAAGCCGGATGAGCCCGGCACATTCATCTGCTATGAGGCAGAGGATGATGAGAGCAAGTATGCGATCACCGGCATTGCCGGACACAAGGACTTTGCCATCATCAATGTCGAGAAGACCATGATGAACTCTGAGCTTGGCTTTGGACGCCGGGTTCTGCAGGCAGTCGAGGAGCAGGGAATCTCGTTTGAGCACATGCCCAGCGGCATTGATACGATGTGCGTTGTCGTGCACGAGGATACCCTGGTCGGCAAGAAGGAAAAGCTGGTTGCGCGCATTCATGAGCTCTGCCAGCCGGATTCTGTGGAGATCCACTCCGGTCTCGCGCTTATCGCGACCGTTGGACGGGGCATGGTCCGCTCCAAGGGTACATCTGCCCGTCTGTTCAATGCACTGGCGAAGGCTGGAATCAACGTGCGGCTCATCGATCAGGGATCCAGTGAGCTCAACATCATTGTCGGCGTGGATAACCTGGACTTCGAAAATGCCGTCCGCGCGATCTACAGGGCGTTTGTGGTTCAGGAAAAACCCTGGTGATATGTCCGCGCCAACCGGATGGATGACAGAACCGCGATCTCCATACAAAACAAGCGTTAACACTCGGGAGCATGGAGACATGCTTCCGTTTTTTACTCTCCCGGTCAAGGGATGCCTCGCCGGCGTCCGGTAGTCTGCCTGGATAGGCCACGGAAAAAGGCAGGCAGGGCTTCCGTATGGCCGGGAAATGAGATGGAGGAACAGGAATATGCTCAAGAGTTACCGCAGGGTCTTTGGCCTCATTCTGCTTCTCATGATCCTGGCGCTGCCGGGTTCGGTACTGGCCAGCAGGGGCGGCACGGATGCCAACGGCGGGCACTACGACCACACGACGGGCTTGTATCACTATCACCATGGATATCCGGCGCACCAGCACGAGAACGGTATATGTCCGTATACCGGGGAGAAATGGGAACTGAAGATTCCGGAAAAGCCCGCGACGCTTGAGGAGTGGAAGGCGCAGAAACACACATCGGATGAGACGCCGACCATAGACAATGAGACGCCCGAGAATGACACGTGGGATGAATCATCTGAGGTTCAGCCTGTGGCCAGTGCATCTGGCGGCGGTGCGGAGCAGACAACGGCCAATGCCAATTCGGCAGATACCGGTGACGGGAAGAGCACGGGCTCCAGTGCCGTACCCGTTGCGGCAGCAGGTGCAGCGGTTCTGGCCGGTGCGGTTGCATTTACCCGCGGCAGGAAGAAAAAAGCAGGTGAACCGAAGCAGTCTGACTTACGCACGAATGAGCCGGAACCGGCACCCGCGCGGGATGCTGAACCGGAACAGGCAGTGACACCTGAGCCCGAGCCTGAAAAGGTGCCGGAACCCGAGGGTGAGCCGGATGATATGACGCCGGAGTTTGTCATTCCGGAGGGCACTGTGATCGGCGATGATGGTCTGCCATGGGAAGCGGATGCCTATGCCAGGGAGAAGGCACGCGGGGCAACGCCGATGGACCATTCGGTGGCGACGAACTTCTCTGAACCCAAGTGGGGCGCGAAGTACAGTTTCTGTACGGATGCAGACGGTGAGGAGATCCACACGCTCACCTGTGAGCTGGCCTTTATCCAGATCAATGCAGCAGACAGGAACTGTCCCAAGGTGGATTGCCCGATCTGCAAGCCGGTGCGGCCGGACCTTAGCTGGTATGCGGAGTTTCTCCGCCGGAAAGCCGCACAGACAAATGCAGATAAGGCAGAAACGGACAGGACCTGATGGGGCAATGGACTCAGGCGTTGTGCCTTTGCAGATTTGCGGGGTACAGGTCTCGGCGGAACGATTTAAGGGGGAAACGGGCAGCCCGGCAACCTGGCTGAGTGCCCGGAGGGCAGGTACATATTGAGTATGTGCCGCAAATAAAGAAGAGGGGGATAATCGGATGAAAAGAAGGATTTGTGTGCTGCTTGGGCTGCTGCTGATCCTGACGGCTTCCTTTGCAGCGGCAGACAAGGCGCGGTTTCTGTCATCGGATGGGAACTCAAGCTATCACGCGAGCCATCTGGAGAGTCACGTCGGGCTCATCGACTGCCGGATCAGCGCGAATTATCTGAAAGTGCGGACGAGTCCGGGCGGCTCCAATGTGCTCGGACATGTGGAGCAGGCCGATACGATAGAGCTGATCGAACTGAGCGGAAAGTGGGCGCAGATCCGCGTGACCTATTCCGCACCAACCAGTCCGGATTCCTGGCAGGGCCTGCAGGGATGGGTTGACTCGGACTATGTGGAATGCCCGTGCAGCTCAAATGACTATTATGGGGGCTTTTCGGGACAGTATTCCAATGGTGAGACGAATACCTCAGGCGTCAATGTCCGCGAGCTGCCGTCACAGAGCCAGCGGTCGCTGTTTACGCTGAACAGAGGGACGAGCGTTGTCATCCTCGGCGAGTATCAGGCATCGGACGGAACGCGGTTCTACCGGATACTGACCAGCGGCAAGACCGGATTTGTCCGGCAGGATATGATTGACTATACCGGCGGTCATACGACGCCGGTCGCAGATGAGGGACTGCCGAACAAGGGCGGCATTGGCGCGGATCCCGGAATGCCAACGTACATTCCAAACGGCGCTGCGATGGGCGAGCTTGCGCATGACAGCACAAACGTGCGTCAGAGTGCCGGCGGCACCGTAACGGGACGTCTGCGCAAGGGCACCGTTGTGGCTGTCCTGAGCGATACGACCGACAGGGATGGCATCCTGTGGTACTATGTCAGTTACGGCAATAACCAGCGCGGATATATCCGCGCGGACCTGATCGATATAACCGGATACTCAAACGGGTATCAGCCGGTCGTCACCCAGGCGCCGTATTACTACAGCCCTGTTGTAACGCAGGCGCCGTATACGTACTATCAGACGGCGACACCGACACCCGTTCCGTATAACTATGCATCCCCGACGGCTGTGCCGTCCACCGGATACAACATGGATTATACGTCCATCTACAATTCGTATATCAGGAACAACTGGCGGGATCAGCAGGCGACGCAGATGGTGCTGCAGGATATCGACGGCGACGGCGTGCCGGAGTGCTTTGTCTGGGCGGATGTGGGTACCCGCGGTGCCGTGTTCATCTATCCCTATTCAAACGGCTATGTTGTTCCGCTGAATGCCAATTATACAGTGGGCCAGTCCACCAGGGTGCCGGGCGTTGACAGGGATAACAACTCCATTGGCGGCGGCGGATATACCTATTTCGCCTCGTATGGGATAGGATTCCTTGCTGGCGGCTCCAATTCCGCATCTGAAGAGGAATACATGTATTTCGTAAAGAGCGGCTTTTCTCTGGTAACGGTGCGCGACCTCGTAATCCGGTATACGAATTACAGCACAACGTATCTGCTTGACGGACGAACCGCAACGGAAAATGATGTCCGGGCGTTCCTGTCTGTTTTCCAGAATGCGGGGAACATCATCGGGAATGGGTCCAATACCGGAACAGGCACCGGTGCTGCGGGTGAGGGCTGAGCAAATCTGCCCATAGATGCCCAGAAACGACGCGAATTGTTCGGAAAGATTGCTGAAAATCAGAAGAATAATTGGTTTTTTCCGTGATTTACGCGTATTTTTCAAAAAAACTGTGTACAACCACACGGTTTCAAGGTATAATACACCTCGCTGTCCGGATGCTTGTCTAATCCGGGCCGAGGAACCTAAAGAAAGAAAGGAATAGTAGACACATGAAGGGAAATATTCTTGTTGGTCAGTCCGGCGGACCTACCGCTGTTATCAATTCGAGCCTGGCCGGCGTATTTAAGACCGCTATGGAACGCGGATATAATCAGGTTTATGGTATGCGTTACGGCATTCAGGGATTTCTGGATGAGCAGTACATCTGTCTGTCTGACTATATCAAGAATGAGATGGATCTGGAGCTGCTCAAGCGTACGCCGTCTGCATTCCTTGGTACCTGCCGTTATAAGCTGCCTGAGATTCATGAGGACCGCGCAATCTATGAGCGCATCTTCGAACTGCTTGAGAAGCTGGACATCGAAGTGTTCGTGTACATCGGCGGCAATGATTCCATGGATACCATCCGCAAGCTGTTTGACTACTCCCTGCTGACCGGTGCCCGTCAGAAGTTCGTTGGCTGCCCGAAGACGATTGACAACGACCTGGCCATCACCGACCATACGCCGGGATTCGGCAGCGCTGCGAAATACATCGCAACCTCTACCAAAGAGGTCATCTATGACGCCAACGGTTTCTCCTACAAGAAGAAGAATGTGACGATCATCGAGATCATGGGCCGCAATGCCGGCTGGCTGACCGGTGCATCTGCACTGTGCAAGGGCGAGGACTGCGACGGTCCTGACCTCATCTACCTGCCTGAGGTTGCGTTCGAACCCGAGACGTTCATCGGTAAGCTGCGCAATCTGCTTGAGGTGAAGGATACGATTGTTGCAGTCGTTTCCGAGGGCATCCGCACTGCAGAGGGCAAGTACATCTGCGAGTTCACCTCCGGTTCCGAGACCAAGGACGCGTTCGGTCACATTCAGATGACCGGTACTGCTGCCTACCTGGCCGATCTTGTGCACAAGGAGCTCGGCTGCAAGGCACGTGCGGTTGAACTGTCCACGCTGCAGCGCGCGGCGGCTCACCTGGCCAGCAAGATCGACGTTGACGAGGCGTTCAATGTCGGCGGCGCGACCGTGAAGGCTGCGGATGAGGGTTCCTCCGGCGTCATGGTGGTTATCGACCGTGTTTCGGATGATCCGTACCAGAGTGCTACCGGTGTGTATGACGTGCACCGCATTGCCAATGGCGAGAAGCTGGTTCCGCGCAAGTGGATCAACGCGGAGGGCGACTATGTCACCGAGGAATTCCTTGACTATGTCCGTCCGCTGATCCAGGGTCAGTACAACCCGATGATGGTTGACGGCCTGCCGCGCCATCTGAACATGCATCTCAAGAATTATGACTGGGCGAGGACCCCGATCCATCAGTAACAGATGGCGTGGGTTCCAGCAGATAATTCTGGAAATAGCAAACGCAAAGAGGAGTTTCATTACCCCGCAGGGTAATGAAACTCTCCTTTTCTACAGCCGCCTGAGCTGTAGAAAAGGAGGGTTTCAAAGCAGTATGCCATTGTTTAGATGCAGGGCATGCTGAAAACCGGTCAGATGCCCGCTGCCTGTCAGGGGCTGCGGGACTGACAATGATCCGTCAGAAATGTTGAATCAAGCGGGCATGCGCCTATAGAGGAGAGACAGAATATGTATTTGAGCTCTGGCGCAAAGGAAATACTGATCAGAGCATTTGGATTCATGAAAAGAACCCAGGCCAAGCAGATGTGTGTGGAACACCTGTTTTATGGAATGGTGTCTTTTTTGCAGGAGAAAGAGCCGGATCCTGAGTATGAGGATGAACAGGAGAAACTGGCGTCTTTTCTTGATGATGTGCTCATTAAGAAGGATAAGGTTCTGAACGTTCTTCGGACGAAGGCGAAGAAAGAGGGAGATGCTTTCACGCCGGCCAGGAAGATTTTCCGGTTTGCCACCAAATATGCGGAACTGGTTGATCGCGACAGCTTCGAGGCTGAGGCGGTCGACCTGGCTGTTGCTCTGATGCTCAATCCCACAACCTATACAGCGCCGTATCTGAACCGCGAGATTGATCTCGTGGAGGCATCAAAGGATTACCTTGAAGATCAGGGCGTGGATGTGTCTGTCATTGACGATGATGAATATGATGATGACGATGAGGATACGGACGAGGAACTAATTGAAGATTACAGGAAAAGGGCTGATCAGTGGGTCAAGCGAAAGGAACGGAAGGAAAAGAAAAAAGAGCGTTTTTCCATATTTGAATGGTTTGAACGTAAGAGACTTTTCGTGTTCGGGCCGCACGATCATCAGGAAACCACATCCTATAAGTTCCTGCTGGGGCGTACCATTCTGGGGCCGTCAATCTATCTTTTGATTATGTCGATCCTCGGGGCGTTAGGGGCTGCCGGGAATCCTGTTTTTGAGACGATCTTTTATGTGGGACTTATAGTTTTTCTCTACAAATCATCAGAGAATATCGGATTGCTCTTCTGCGAGCACGGCGATATGATCGGTCATTTTATCAATGCGATCATCAAAGCGAGCTGTCCGGGATTCCTTGCCCTTGGCATTAAGCAGGCATGGGGAATGTCCTCTGTTCCGCTGTGGCTTCGGATTATTATGTTCGTCCCGTATACATTTATTTTGCTGGGAAGTATGCTTACTACCAATCTCAGTGAAACATGTGTTGTGCAGAATTATATAAGCAAACCGGTATACAAGAGTCTGGCTGAGGCACAGGCCTATGCTGGCAGACTGTTTTCAAAACGACTGACCATTTGCGGTCTGGTCGTGGGCTTTCTGCTGATGCTGTCCTTACCGCTGCCAGCCTGGATTGTCAGAACGCTGGTGGTTGCGGGTTGTGTGTATGCATGGTTCACACTGGATAAAATTCTGTACACTCTGGCAGAGGAACCATATTACAAAAGACCCATGGTTCGCTTTGTCTGGTTACGGTTCTTCCTGAGATTCCTGCTCCTCAGTGTGCCCTCAGCGATCCTCTTTTTACTGACAATTCTCCTTGGATGGCATGAGATGCCGGTTTGGATGACAGTCGTGTGTGCGATTGATTTGTTCCTTGCGGTACTCCTGTCAGTCCGCTCTGAGCAGATAGATTAATTTGTGTTTAGAATGTAAAAAAACTTCCCTGGTCCGGCAGTGCCGGACCAGGGAAGCATGAGCTTGCCTGTCAGCGGGTGAGCATCTCCCAACGCCTGTATTCGGTCAGATACATGGTCAGAAAGCAGGCGGTTCCGCCGAGCACGTTGGAAATGGGCTCGGCAAGGAAGACGCCCCGTGCCCCGAGGCCAATGCCTGGCAGGATCAGGGTCAGTGGCACGACGATGATGACCTTGCGGAGCAGGGAGAAAAAGACGGCCTGTTTTGTGCGTCCGAGCGCTTTAAAGACGGTCTGCCCGCAGTACTGGAAGGCCTGGAAGATGAAGGCAAAATAGTACAGCTTGAGGACCGCTGCGGCGGGGGCAATGAGATCGGGATCGCTTGAGAAGATCCGGATAAAGAAGGCCGGGAAGAGAAGAATCAGGATCCATACGATGCCGGTATAACCAATGCTCCAGGCAGTGATCATCTGGACGGTCCTTCGCATCTGGTGAGGGCGTCTTGCGCCGTAGTTGTAGGATAAAACCGGGGAAGCGCCCTCTGAGATTGAGAGAACCGGAACATCAAGGAGCGAGCGCACGGACGCGATGATGGTGTAGATGGAGATGTAGAGATCGCCGCCGAAACGGGCAAGCATGCTGTTGCAGACAATGGTCACGAGGCTGTTGGTAAACTGCATGATGAAGCTCGTGAGCCCGATCCCGAGGATGTTCGTAACGTTTTTGGATGAGAGCCTGAGCGGGTGAATGACATGCAGATGCAGCTCGCAGGTTGGCCGCTTCAGAAAAACGACGACAAAGGCTGCGGAGAGATACTGGGAGATCACGGTTGCCAGTGCAGCACCCCGCAGGCCCATGCCGAGGACGAAAATCAGGACGGGATCGAGGATCAGGTTGGTGATGGCGCCGATGAAGATGCCCAGCATGCCGGCACTGGCATATCCCTGGGCGTTGATGAACGGCGTCATGCCGGAGGCAATCATCGTGGCTGGTGTCCCGATGAGATAAAGGGTAAGATAGACAGATGCGAGCGGCAGCAGCTGATCTGAGGCGCCGAACAGGCGGAGAGCCGGCGTGCCGAAACACTCAAAGAGCAGCATGAGGATGCCGGAAACGCAGATGAGCAGCGTGAAAGATGTGTTCATGATGGTCTCTGCCTGACGGGTATCCTTTCGGCCGCGTGAAATGGCGCACAGCGGTGCACCGCCCATGCCGAACAGGTTTGTGAAGGCTGTCACAATCATGATGACGGGGAAGCAGAGCCCGATGCCGGCAAGGCCTGTGGTGCCCTCGCCGGGGATACGGCCGATGTAGATTCTGTCCACGATGCTGTACAGCAGGCTGAGCAGCTGGGCAACCAGCATTGGGAGGGCCGAGGCAGCCACATTGTGCGCTGTCCGGTCACTGGAAAAGTCGATTTGTTTCATATTGCCCCCAATTGAGTTTCTCGCCAGAGTATACCACATCCGGCCGGTGCTGCATAGAACGGCCAGACGGCAAAAGCACAAAAATGATTATGACGAAAGGAATAAGCCATGCGTGCAAAAGAGGAAATACAGTCAAGGTACGAGGCCTATCTGGAGGAGATCGCACGCGTGATCTCGACAGCAAAGCCGGGTGCGGGACTGTTTGGCATAGGAGTAAGCCCCAAGAATGATCCGTGCAATGACCGTTTCTTTACAGACATTCAAAGCTGCCTCACCGGTATTGCGGAGCGGGCACCATCCTCGGATGAAACGGAGGAAGCGCTGTCCTATATCTACACTGCCCAGGAGTCACGCAGGCAGGACTTCGTCTTTTTCGTCCTGAGTGCAGTTCATGGTATGACGATGCCGCTTGTGCAGTATCTGACCCCTGAGGCCGCCAGCAGGCTTGCCGATGCCTATGAGACAGGTATCAAGCGTGTAGAGCGCATGCCGGTCCAGACGCAGCTCCTGAAAGAACTGTATGCGCGCGCCGGGCGTCAGCCAAAGCGAAAGGGCCTTTTCGGCCGCGGATGACAGGAAAACGTCAGGGCTTGTCCGGCTGCGGACAAAAGCCGAAATGAAAGTGCCTGTCCGGCCGCAAATGGATGGTCAATGGATTGCCTGCTCAGCCGTGGATGACGGCAGGAACAGGCGGAATGGATGTCTCAAATTCAGATAGAAAGGGGCAATGATTATGCAGATGGACAAAACAAATCTGTATAAAACACCGTTTTCGCGCGCATACTGGCATCAGGCAATGAGTGATTTCAAAAGCCTCAGAATGCTGGTGTTTGCCGCGCTGATGGTTGCAATACGAATTGCGCTGAAGCCCGTCGGCATTCCGCTTGCCGCCGATCTTCGAATCTCCGCCGGTTTTTTCGTCAATGCCTATGGCGCCATGGTCTTTGGACCGGTGGTCGCTATTTTCAGTGCCATGATTTCGGATACGCTCGGGTATCTGGTCTATCCAAACGGCATATATTTCTTTCCGTTTATCCTGACGGAAATTGCAGGATCTCTCATCTTTGCGCTTTTCCTCTATCGGGCAGAGCTGAGCGCGACACGGATTATCCTGTGCCGGTTCTGCGTCAATTTCTTTGTGAACATTGTCATGAATGCCCCGATCATGGCGCTTTACTATCGCATGATGATGGGCCGGAGTTATCCGCTTTTTGACATCATGCGCATCGTGAAGAACCTGGCGCTTTTCCCGCTCGAATCCATCCTGCTGATCGTCTTCCTGCGGCTGGTCATCCCGCCGACAAAGAAGCTTGGATATGTGTTCAGCGGGACAGAAAAGCTTCGGTTTTCGAAAAAAAACGTCGCCGTGCTGGGTGTTCTGCTGCTGTGCAGCATTATCATGATCTTCTCCTATGTCCTTTATAATTATAACACGACATCTCTCAGCGCTTCGTACACTGCCGATGAACGCCTTGAGCGGAATACGGAGATGACGGAGTGGGTGAGAAAAGAACTGGGCGAGCCGGATGATGAGGACCTGGTGGTCATCATTGAGAGTGCCATGACAAAGTTCTGGGACGATGAACTGACCTATGATTTGTCCATTTATACGCTTGACCGGGAAAAGCTGGCGGCAGATCCTGAGCTGACGGAGGCACTTGTCCGCGGCTATTCCAAGTCAAAAGCGGCAAAGGCCGAGTGCCTTGTGAAGACAGGCAGTGCTGTTGCCATTACACACAAGAAGAGCGGTCTGCATCTCAGCCTCACCGTTCACTGGATGAGCAGCCGTAGAACATGGAATCTTGCAGGGAGGAACAGAAACTATGATTCAGGACATATGGCCGCATGTTTTTCACAATGAGTTTCGCAGGGACGCATCTGCCCAGGACGACTCACCGGTCATTGTTTATCAGTCAGGCACCTTTATGCTTGACGTAGATGAGTCAAGTCATGCATTCCGTTTTCCGACGGTTTCGGACCTGACGGAGGCAGCACGTGCATCCCTCATGTATCTGTTTGAACTGGATGGCGTCATGTACTTTGCGCCGGCTTCGCAGGATGGGGACCTGCAGGGCATTTTACGTGTCCCGGATGCGTTTTCTGCCTGGCGACTGACGGATCTTCGCCGCGCGGCCTATGAACCCAAGGAGTATATGTTCCTGCTGTTTACAGCGTATCATCTGCTCGAGTGGGTTCATGCGAACCGCTACTGCGGCTGCTGCGGCGGACCGCTGCAGCAGGATGAGACCGAGCGGGCCATGTACTGTCCTGCATGCAAACGGAAAGTGTATCCGCGCATCAATCCGGCGGTCATCATCGGGGTGATCAACGGGAACCGACTCCTCATCACCCGGTACCGAAATGGCGTCGGCATGAACGCACTGGTGGCGGGATTTACGGAGATCGGCGAGACGTTTGAGGAGACGGTTGCGCGGGAGGTCATGGAGGAAACAGGTCTTCGGGTAAAGCATATCCGCTACTACAAGTCCCAGCCATGGGGCATTGCGGCGGACATCCTGACAGGCTATTACTGCGAGGTGGACGGGGATGATACGATTCACATGGACCCGTCTGAACTCAAGTATGCAGAATGGGTTGAGCGGAATGAGATTGAGCTGCAGCCGTATCCGTACAGCCTGACCAATGAGATGATGCAGATGTTCAGGGATGGACATGTTCATGCCGTCTCTGAGGAATAAAACTGAAACAAAAAAGCGAACCGGATGGTTCGCTTTTTGAATATACTATTAAGATCAGACCGGCGTGCAGTCCGCATTGAGACGTGCAATGATCTTCGGCAGCTCTTCATCGACTTTGTCGTTTTCGAGCTGGCAGGTGCCGGCATTGCGGTGTCCGCCGCCGCCGTAGGAGAGGCAGAGCTCGCCGATATCGGCTTTGCTGTGCTTGTTGATGATGGACTTGCCGATCATGACAGCAGTGTTCTGTTTCTTGAAGCCCCATGCCACGTGGATGGAAATCTCCGTCTCGGGATGCATCGCGTAGATCATGAAGCGGTTGCCGGCATAGATGGTCTCCTCGTTGCGCAGATCCAGGACGACGACGCGGTCATAGACCTTCGCCAGACGCTCAACCTGCTTCTTGAACAGGTTCTGCTGCTCGAAATAGAGGTCTACGCGCTCCTTGACGTCCGGCAGAGCCAGAACCTGATCGATGCTGTGATCGAGGCAGTAGTCGATGAGCGACATCATCAGCTCATAGTTGGAAATGCGGAACTCGTGGAAACGGCCGAGACCGGTGCGGGCATCCATGAGGAAGTTCATCAGCACCCAGCCGGTGGGATTCAGGATTTCATCCAGCGTGAAATCAGCAGAATCGCCCTTGTCGACGGCAGCCATCAGCTCCTCAGAGATGCGGGGCAGGTTTGCGTGTCCGCCATAGTAATCAAACACAACGCGGGCAGCACTGCGGGCATCCGGATCGATGATGTAGCGGTCCTTGTAATCAACGCCAACGAGGCGGGTAAGCTCGGACTCGTGGTGATCGAATGCGAGGCCGACACGGGGATCAAACGGCAGGTTGGTGGTAATATCGGTCGAGCGGATATCAATCTTTCCGTCCTGAACATCTTTGGGATGGACGAACTTGATTTCATTAATCAGACCGAGTTCTTTCAGAATCATGGCACAGACAAGTCCGTCAAAATCGCTGCGGGTGACAAGACGTCTGCTTTCAGTGTTTTCCATAGGTAATGCGCTCCTTTTCACGAAAAAGGTTGTGTTAGTCATTAAACGGTAATATAATACTACACTTCGCAAAAAAATGAAAGATTAAAAAGCAGGAAAACGCGATAATTTAGGTATAAAATATCGCGATTGGCTGAAGAAAGTGCCAAAAATCTGCAACTGACCGGGTTCAGAATGTCAAAGCCATATCCTCACAGATTGCATGGAAGGAGCCGCACGGCATGCCGTGCGGCTCTTATCAGGTGATCTTATTTCTCGTAGGCGTCATACAGACTGCGGACACGGAACGCTTTGGCAGGGACTTCTTTGCCGACGGCGGTGAAGTCGCGGGTCGGGAGGATGTGGAAGCGGGTCTCGCCTTCCTCAAGATCCACAAAGTTGTCATCGAGACGCAGCACCGCATCCTCGGTCTCGATGGACACAGCGCGGGCGAAGCGCCTGGCGGTGACGATCAGGTTGTCGCCTTCCTGGCGCAGGGACAACTCGGGATCCATAAAATGGTAGTGCTTTGGTGCACAGAACAGCGAGGTACCCTTGGATACGACGCTGCCGTCAACCGTGAACGAATAGGTGAGGTGGACGCTCAGCGGATCCTGGTCATTGAAGTCAAGGTGAGGCAGCCACTGTCCGCTGTAGGCGGGGACGGTGATCTGCACTTCGCCGCTCCTTACGATGGAGGAATCCGGCAGGCGGAGCTGCCAGCTGACGGTGCCGGTGACAGGGGTGCCGGTCTCATTGGCGACGTGGAGATCTGCGCTGATGTCCACCGGGATGGGCAGCGAGTTCGGGAACGGTTTCTGGTCCTGTTCGCCATGCTCCTCACAGGAGATGAGAATGGGTGAGAACATCCGCTTCTCGGCGTACTGCAGCGCTTTCCAGTTGCCGTAGTAGTCAACGCTGGCCCAGGATGCAACCGGCCAGCAGTCATTCAGCTGCCAGACAACCGTGCCCATGCAGGTGCCGCGGTGGCGGCGGAAATGCTCAACACCATACCGGATGGCGTCTG
>JAFSZW010000513.1 GCA_017458865.1 Clostridia bacterium | reverse complement strand
TGATTCCAAGCTTCTTCGCATATTTGCGAATCTCTTTCTCCTGGTCATCCTCCACCAACTCCAGGTTTTCAAAGGAACAGCTCAGGCACTCCTGCATACAGGTTAATTCACCCGAAACAAACGGATCCTCGTCGGCATGCCCCATGTTTTTTGAAGCAAATTCAATCAGGCGTTTATAGGTGGTCAGGCCCTCCGGACCAGTATAAACGTTCAGGGCATAATTTTGCCCAAGCCTTCCCAGAACTGAACAATAGCTGATGGTGCCATCCTCATGCTGCACCGCAAATATCTGTTCATCCGTCAGAAGCCGCCAGAGGTTTTCAATTTTAAACGCATAGGCCGTCTGGTACAGTTTCTCTTTGTTGATCATTCGCATTTCTCCTCTCTATCATCAGGGTTTATTGTTTTTCGATTTTACAAAAGCAAACGCCAGAGGCAATCTTTCCTAATTTATAACCAGATTCCAATTTCCGGCATCCGGTTCACCTTTATTCTGCACATTTCCTTTTTCAGGCAATCACTGATACAGATTATAATGCCTTTCTCATCTTATGTCATCCGGTTTCCCCTGTCAGATCTTTTATTGTTCTCCATACACCAAAAAAGCCTGCAGAAATCTGCAGGCTTTCTCTATATTCCGTTCGGAATAGAACCGGTTTCTGTCCGGCAGAGAGATCGTCCCCGGGCAGGGCAGGAATCGGCCCTGTGGCACAGTGACTCTCAGCCAAATCCGGGTCTCAGGCAAAACAGACCAACAGCGAGGGATGAGAAAGAAGAAATCCGAAAATCCCCGTCATTTACGCTTTGTCGATGTTCTTTGTCACAATGACATCACTGCCCAGTCCGAGAACATCTGCAATGACCACATCGCCGATTCGAACCGGCGCCGTAAGGGTCTGGCGGTTGATCTCATCCATCACATCAAAAATGCGGTCCTTCGGGACGGCATTAGTCAGCCGCACACTGGTCAGCGGCATTGTGCCGTTCAGCACGCGGACACTGGTCGCAATGGTCCGGCGCGGATCCACCAGTTCCTGTGTCACATACGTTTTGCCTTTCGGGCAGAGATTGCCGGTCACGGAAAGAACCTGTGTTCCCTCATATTCCGTTTCGATTTCACAGCCATTGGGACAGACGATGCAGGTAAACGTCCGCTTCATTCCACATACACCTCCATATCCGCGCTGTCAACCAGTTTTTCCGCCCGGATGGGCAGCTGAATCATTTCAGCCGGCAGCGCCTTGCGCATCTTTTTGCGCAGTATTTCCTTTTCACCCTGGCGCACAACAATGCTTACATTGGAAAGCGGCTGCCGCACACGAAGGGACAAGGTAAAGGAACGTGTTCCGCTGATCCGCTGGGGAATCACATGTCCCACATTGTTTCCGGCATTCACTGTCAGCCGGCACTCGGGCAGCGTGCCCTCAAGCAGATATTCCGCCGCACTGTCTGCCAGTGCCTCCGCCTCAAGGGACACAAAGTCCACCAGATCATGCACATGCAGCACATTGCCGGCGGCAAAAATTCCCGGAATTCCGGTCTGGCAGTGCTCATCCACGAATGCGCCGCGGGTACGGGCATCCAGTTCAACCCCTGCTGCCAGGCTCAGTTCATTTTCGGGAATCAGTCCCACGGAGAGAATCAGGGTATCGCAGGGGATTTCCTCCTCCGTTCCCGGAATGGGCCTGAAATGCTCATCACACTGCGCAACCACAACGCTGGTCAGGCGCTCACGGCCGCGAATATCCACCACCGTATGGCTCAGATGCAGGGGAATGCCATAATCGTTCAGGCACTGTTCAATATTGCGCGGCAGTCCGCTGGGATACGACTGCACTTCGTATACCCCTTTGACATGCGCCCCTTCCAGCGTCATGCGCCGGGCCATAATCAGACCGATATCCCCGCTGCCGAGGATGACCACCTCATGACCGACCATGATGTTCTGCAGATTAATGTAATTCTGCGCAACTCCGGCCGTATAAATCCCTGCCGGCCTGGTGCCCGGCGTTGCCAGCGCACCCCGGGTGCGTTCACGGCATCCCATGGTCAGCAGCACGGCATCTGCCTGAATTTCCAGCAGGCCATGCACGCGGCTGGCCGCCGTAACCACCTTCTCCTTTGAGATATCCAGCACGGTACAGTCGGTAATGCATTCAATCCCGGCCTCCTGCACCCGGTCAATAAACCGCTGTGCATATTCCGGTCCGGAAAGACTCTCGCCAAAGCGCGTCAGTCCGAATCCGTCATGGATGCACTGACGCAGGATTCCTCCAAGCAGATGTTCGCGTTCCAGAATCAGAATATCCTTTATTCCTTTTTCCCTGAGACGCAGTGCCGCTGCCAGACCGGCAGGACCTCCGCCCACAATGACCGCCTGTCTCTTCATCATGCCCGTTCGCCTCCCTTAACATAG
>JAFSZW010000512.1 GCA_017458865.1 Clostridia bacterium | reverse complement strand
GTCTGATTCATTTTCTGCTGCACCCGCGCGCCAAATTCCGGATCGTCTATGGCGTCATTGGTCAGGTAAACCGTCGAAACGCCGAGGGCCTTTGCAATCAGGTTCAGCTTTTTCGCCCTTGGCACTGTTGCACCACGCTCATAATCCGTCACTGAACGCACTGTGACCCCAATCCGCTCAGCAAGATCTGCCTGCGTCATTTGGGCCTTTTTGCGTGCCAGTTTGAGTTTCTCCGGGAAACGCTCCATTGTAAAAGCCTCCTCCACACGTGTAACAGTTCCCTGACATATCCTCAGCGGATGAGTGTATTATATGTCCTTGTCAGACAGCTGTCAAGCGGTAATGGAAGTTTATTTTAAAATTTCTTCCTGTTTCAGGAAATTACGAAGCGCATGACAGGAACTTTCAGATGCAAAATGTGCGTTTTTGCCGGAGTGAAGCACAAAAACCAGTGCCGCAGGCACTGGTTTTGGATATTATTCGTCTTTCAGATAGGGTGCCAGGAAGTTCCGGATTCCGAGGGATACAGGGCTCTCTGTCTGCGTCTTCCCAAGGTTTTCCTTGAGGATGCCAAGGGAGCCGGTCATATAGGCCAGGGGATACAGCAGGAACATGTAGTCATCGTCTGCCTGGACAGATTCAAGAAGTGAATGCATGTCCGTCAGGAGGCGGTCAAGATTGTTCTTGGTCAGCGTACTGACACGGAGCAGGCGCATGAAATTGTTGTGGTGTTCCGTCAAAGGACGGGTAGGCAGTGCGGAGAACATATCAGAAATCTGCGCGCCGCGATAGTTGTCACCAGGTGCCTTCTCGACAAAGAGCTCGCTCATGATCGGCAGGAAGTAATTCAGCATGCCGCGCTGCACGGTTTTGAGGTCCTCCGCAAATGGATGCACGGCAACAAAGAACTTGTTGTGCTGGGCGAGCAGTTCAAAGAGTTCTCCGCCCCAGCCCGAATTGAGCGGCTGCTCAATCATGACAATGTTTGTCCGGGATTCTCTGCAGCGGCGGACGACGATGGGCGCCGGTTCAAAGGCAGACCGCATGACCGCAGGTTCCATGCCCTCAACCGCAATGGAGAATGCGCGGACGATGTCACAGCTGTTCGGACCTGCAATGATCAGCGGAATGCGGTTCATGTATGCAGAATACAGGCATGCAGCCAGACCATCCAGTGCATACTGGGCGACGCCCGCCTCAAGCAGCGCGATTTCAACACTCACCAGAACGTCCTGCCAGCTGTTGTTTTCCATCATATCGCCGTTATGCCAGGGCATCTCATCAAAGAATCCAGGCTCCATCATCGGCGTCATCATGGGTGAACCGAGCGGCATGCCCATGGGTATCGGGATATCCGGCACGTCATCCGGCGTTTCGCTGCTGCGCTCAAGGGCCTCTATATGCTGAGCCTCAAGTGCCTTGGTCTGTTTCTCAAGCGCCTCACTGACCGCTTCCATTTCCTGCTTGCGGTTTTCAAGTTCCTTAAGCTGCTCGCGGACTGTGTGCACCTCCGCCTCAATGTGCTGGAACTCATCCTGCTTGGCTGCAACGAGGCTCTTGCGGTGCTCCTCCTGCCGGTCAAGATCAGCCATCCTTGCCTCGGCTTCCTTGATCTTCTCCTCGTTCTTGCTGCGCCATGTGCTCTCAACCGCAGCCATGCAGGCCTCCATCAGCGCTGGCGAATTCTGCACAAGGCGCGATGCCTCATCACTGCCGATCGTCACATCGTTCATGTACCGCTCGCCGTTGGCGATGAAGCGGTCGGCGAGCCGCTTTGCCTCATCCCGGCTGCAGTCGCACGCCTTTGAAATGCGGTCAAAAACATCCGCTGTGGGAATCGCGGCGACGAAGTCCTTGATCATCTTGTAGTCCGCCCGGGAGAATCCCTGGTCCTTCATGACCGGCCAGAGAACCTTCGCCAGCATGATGGACTTGACGATTTCCATGTTCTCGCGCGTATTGACCATGCCGACAACCGGCGGCAGATCAATGTACCGGTAATACGTCGCGTTCTCAATGTGGGTTATATCGCTTGCCATGAACCGGTGTACCGGCAGGCTCTGGACATCCGTCCCCAGATAGGACTTTTTGTCCCGCTCATCGAACTTGCTGTACGTGAGATAAACGCCTTCGTAGCACGTTCCGTTGTTGAATGCATACAGCATCCTGTCCGGCACATGTTCCCGGTCAATTCCTGCCTGCAGGCTCTCGACCAGCTCGGGGACCGAATGGACATTGTCCGGAATGATGATCTCAATTGGCTCCATATGCTCATGGAAGGCGCAGATAAAGTAGACTTTCGCGGGATTGTAGATGTTGGGCACCGATTTCCAGTCCCAGACACCAATGTAATTGTCCTCCTCAGGGCCATCTTTCTGGTACAGACGGTAAAGCTGAGGCGCATCCTCGACAAAGTTATCCAGGATCTCACCGTTTTCGCCAACATCTGCCAGACGCAGCAGACGTGCGACACCACGCTCATCTACATACGGACGGCACAGAGACATGAACTTGAGATCCTGTGCAGGCGCATAGGTTTTCTTTTCCGCCACGTCCGTCCCGTTTAGCGGCAGCGCTGTAACCGGTCCCTGATTGTTCTTGTACGCCTCTTCTTTCTGTTTCAGCTCTTCCTCTTTGCTCTGCAGCGCCTCTTCCTTCTTCTGCAGCAGGGAATGCGCTTCATTGAGCTGTTGCTTGGTCGCATTCAGCGTCTGCTGAAGCGCATTTTTCCCGTTTTCTGCCTGCATCAGCTGACTTTTCAGCTTGGAAAGCTCCCGGCGGTTTTCATCGAGCGAGACCCTGGCACTCTTCCGCTCTTTTTCAGCATCCGCCAGCTTTGCCTCATAGTCAGTCGTCAGGCTCTCGATCCACGTCTCAAACGCCTGGGCATTTTCAAGGGACCATTCAACAGGGATACCGGATGCATCCACTTTTTCATTGGCAGCCAATACCCGGACCGTGTATTCCATGAGCCTGACATACTCATCGGACACTTTTTCGCCTGTCAGTTTGAAATACAGCGCAACCAGTTCCCGGAACCCATATTTGAGCAGTGCATGCGCCACTGCCTCATCTGCAGGTTTTCCTTCTTTCAGTTGCTTTGCCCGGGTATCCCCGGTCATCTGAATGTTGTAGGCAATCCACAGTTCGAGAAAGTCTTTGATTACCTTAACATCCTTGTTCTTGACAATAAAAGCAACAAGGCTGGCATCTGACAGCTGATCCGGCTGTAAACCAGGCTTTATCTTCTGCATTTCTTCCAGATGCTTTTTCAGCAGGCGCCGCAAAAGCTTTGGTGACAGAGCTTTTGTAAAAATAGTCAGATCTTTTTCTGTCAGCTGTTGAACGTTATTCATCGTATCCCCCGTAAAATATGCCAAAATTTATAAATATTAGTATAATCATGTATAAAGCCGGTGTCCCCGCCCGGTTTCACCGGGCAGTGCATCGGTTCATTTCTCATTCAGGTTTTGTTCCGATTTCCGATATAAAAAGCAAGGTGAATCGCTGTGTCCAGCTTCCCCAGATCATGGTCTGCAGCCAGCAATTCGCTGGAATCGTAGAAATTTATCCCCTGTCACCAGGAACGGATAGAGCTCAAATCCAAGATAGTCACAGACCGCCTCGACGCCTGCAATTTCCATTTCAACGGCAATACACCCTTCCGCTCGTCTTGCAGCTACCTGGTTTACCGTCTCCCGGTATAAGGCATCTGTCGTCCAGATGCGTCCGCAGACATATGGCAGCTGTTCCTGGTCAAAGAATGCCCTGACCCGATCAGACATCGTAATTATAATGTAGTCAGAAGGCGGCGCATAATGGTAGGAAATGCCCTCATCCCTGTACGCTTCCGTTGGCAGAACATACCGTCTTTCAGTTTCCGCGGCAGAAAGACTTCCCGCAGACCCGAAGAGGACAAATCATGAAGCACCGCATCTCCAGTTGATCTCCATAAGATCTGTAGCAGCGGAGCTTGCGCCCATGTTCGAAAGATAAAAAGCGATGCTCATTCCCTCGCAGTCAAAGGCAAAGATGGTTTTTGTCCCGTTTGCCGTGTAGATCTCTGAGAGTTCCCATCACTTGTGCTGCTCTTGCAGCACACTGAAAATCTTATCGGAAAACGTAATCAGGCAGACATCACACAGATGCTGCTGGGGACCGTAAAACGTCACAGGCGTAAAGAGCGACTGGAGCTGTCATACGAATCCGTAATCATGTGGTCTCCCCTTTTGCTTACTTTTCGATTCTGCTGAGTTTCGGACTAATGTAGCCTGTCGTGCCATCTCTCAGTTCAATCTCATACCAGCCGTTTTCAGCGACTGAAAGCAGCGGATAAAGCGAATCCGGAGCAGCAGCGCCGATACGTTCGCCGTTTGATTCCGGTGTCTTCCGCACATTCAGACTGCCCTCTTTCTGCGTACGAACCATTCCGATGGCTGTCCGCCCGGATGCGGTATTTGTTGTCGTATCAGCAGCCGGCGCAGCTGTTGCTGCGGGTGCAGCCGTTGCCGCAGGCTCAGCAGAATCCGTGGCGGTATCAGCCGTCATCACGATGGCAGCCTTTGAAAAGGTGCTGCTGTCACTTGATGCAGATGCTGTGTACACCATGACATTGTTCATATAATAGGCCAGGTCATCCTTGCTGTCTGCTTCCTCATAGAAATTCAGAATCCCGTAGCCAGGAACCTCAAGGAATGCATCGGTCACATAGACCATAATGCCATCTGAACGGGATGACATATAAGGAAATACAATACCGTTCATGCCGTTTACGTTGATTGCAACAGGCGTGGTATCCGCATACTCGCCCTTCGCCTCATCAAGCGTTGTATAGCTGCAGGTCAGGAACTCCACACAGTGTTTCGGCGTCTCGCGCTCATAATAGATGATCGCATTATCATTGTTATTCACCGTTTTTTCAGTGAAATCCTCAGGGAGATAAAACTGCACGCCATACCGGGAGAATTCAATCATCGTCCCGCTGTCCCTGGCCTCATCAAACGTATATGAATAAATCTGATCGCCCTCGGCAAAGGCACTGGTGACAATCAGCGTCAATAATGCCAGCATTACAATGAACTTTTTCATATTTTCTCCTCCATATATCCACCTGGGGATGGTTATTCCTTTGCAATATTTGCTTACCACACGGGCTTTGTTTCCCTCTGCGCTTACCTGATGCTTCCAAACGCTCAGAAGCTGTTGTTTTTCCTGAAAAGCAGGCAGGGATCGGCTATATGCCGGTCTCTGAACCGCTTGAGCAGACGGAAACCTGGATCCTTTCCATGAACCCGTCAATGAATTGGAAACGAACATGATTTCTGTCCGGGCAGTATTCAGCCTGTTTTTATATGCCGTAAACCCGGACAGAATCATTATAGCCCGCACGGTTCAAAAAAACAATGGGAAAAAGTAAAAGAATACGGATAAGGCACGCATCACATTGTCATAGGGTGATGCGCTTTACGCTCTGCCGCTCAACCAGTGTAACCGGGAAGGTGTAAGGTTCGCTGCCTTCGCCCTTTTCTATGGCGTCAACCAGCATTTCTACGGCTTTTGAGCCCCGACCGGCCACGTCCTGATGAACACAGGTCAGCGGCGGACAGTTGAGCCGTGCCATTGCTGTATCATCATAGCCGACAATGGAAATCTCATCCGGTACCCGGCGGCCATGCATCATGAGTCCCGTACAGACGGAGCAGGCCAGCAGATCTGCACAGGCAAATATCGCCGTGAAATCGTGCCGCTCAGCCAGTTTTTCACCCATTTCAATGCCTGCCTCAATGGTATACCCGATTTCACACAGATCCTCCGGCTTTTCCTCTATGCCTGCCTCAGCAAGCGCGCGCAGATAGCCGTTATGACGGCCGCCGACAACCCGGCTGCCCTGCATGGGTGTGCAGACAAAGACAATTCTGCGGTGGCCGTTCTCGATCAGATAACGTGTAGCCAGATAACCGCCGGTTTCATCATCAAGCCAGATTTTAAGGCCCCTGTTGCGAAGCGAACTGTCAATCTGGACATACGGTTTTCGCATCTCCTCCAGCTGTGCATAGAAGGATTCCGGGAAAAAACCGATCATGATGAGTCCGTCAATATTCCAGTTTGTCAGGAGCGACTCAAGCTCATTTGCGTCCTCCACAGAGCGGACCATGAGAAAATATCCGAGGTCACGGGTGCACTTCTCTATGCCCGAAAGCAGCACGGCATGGAAAGGATCCTGGAAAATACCGCCGGAGGAAATGGGCACCATGGATGATATGACGCCGATAATCCTCGAACTGCTGCCCACAAGCACGCGCGCGTTCATGTTCGGCGTATATCCGGTCTCACGGATAATTTCCTCAATGCATTCAACCGTTTCAGCAGATACGCGTGAAGAGCGGCCGTGCAGCACATTTGAAACGGTTGTCATTGACACACCTGCACGCTCCGCTATATCCCTGATTGTTGCCATTATAGTCCCCCTTTCCCGGTCACTCTGCCGCCATCCGGCAGTAAAATGACCGAAATCCCCTGCCAGGCATCTGCTGAGGGCGATTACGTCCTGCTCAACGCCTGCCTTGTCTTTTCCAGATTATTAACAATGGTCAGACCGGTATCAAACAGAACACCCATAAATTGCCGGATAATTGTTCTGTCGAAATCAATTGCCGGAAAGTGTTCCTTCACTTGATTATATATTTCCGATATCAGCGCCATCATAATCGCGCCTGCCGTCATTTTTTTAATCGTATCCTGAATGCCGTAATCATTAAGCGCAAGTTCAAGCAGGTCAATGCCCTGCATATCCTGCTGAATATCAGGAATGAAGATTTCCTCTATGCAGGGGCCATAACACAACGCAATATGCATTCCAAGCCCAAGCGAATGAGAAGCAAGAAAGATGATTCTCTGGTCGTCCGGGAGATCGCGTTCAAACAGATAATCAATAATCCCGCTTGAAAACTGGTCGAAAAAGCCATAATCATCCTGAATGACATCCAGATGCGGTTCAGAAATGAAATTACGATGTATCAGCGTTTCTATCACACTGGTGGCTATTTCCTGTGTAATACAATTATCTGGTTTGGTTTCACCCATATAAAGCCTCTCATTTCTCACAGCAGGAAATCCCAAATGCTGCCGCGCATAAAAAACGTACGCTGTCTGTTCAGGGATTTCTGCTGAGGTCCTCGTGATCAATCCGGATGCGCGCAGCCAGCAGCTTCGCCAGGAAATACAGGATAGCGCACTCATCTTCCTGCCAGATTCGCCTATTATGATCCTCCGCGCAGACCAGGTATCCGTTTGTTTCCATCTCCATGCCAACGCGGACAGCCACAAAGGTTTCAATTTCGTGACGTTTCAGTATTTCGTAGAATACGGGGCACCGCTCGGCAATTTCGTCAATCTGATTGGTTGAAAACAGATCATCGTTGCACAGTTTTCCAAGATCCGTCACCGTTTCAGAAAAATGCTTGTTCCGAATGGCATACATCAGCCCTGATGCATCCACCACATACATATCAGATATGCGCAGTTCATCCATCAGAAACGGCAGAACAGAGCTCAGTTTGTTCTGGATGGTCGGCACCAGTTCAAACTGACGGATCAGACTGTGCATGGATGTATAGATTCCATGCCGCGCCAGCTTCGTGATCTGGATATTCTTGTGTTTTTCCTCTACATAGAT
>JAFSZW010000511.1 GCA_017458865.1 Clostridia bacterium | reverse complement strand
TCATCCGGGCTGCCGTGCTGTCCATTGAAATTGCCTTTGCCGCCACGGCCATCGCGCTTTTGCTCGGTGTGCCGGCCGCCTATGCGATCAACCGCTACCGTTTTCCCGGCAAGGGCACCGTCAAAACGCTGTTCCTCTCCCCCGTCCTGATTCCCTGCATCGTCCTCGGTTTCATCCTGCTCAGGTACGTTGTCAGCCAGTGGAATCTTTCCGTGATCCCCAGCCTGCTCATTGGCCATACGCTGCTCTCCGTGCCGTATGTCATGCGGGTAATCACCTCTTCTCTGGCGAATTTCGACTTTTCCATTGAAGAGGCTGCCGGCAGTCTGGGCGCATCCAGGGGATATGCCTTCTTCCACATCGTTCTGCCGAATATCAAAAGCGGTATCGCCTCTGCCTGCGTCATGGCGGTCATCAACTCATTCAACAACGTATCGCTTTCCACTTTCCTGACCGCCCCCGGCGTCAGCATGCTGCCCATTGAAATCATGGGCTATGTGGAATACCATTTTGATCCCACCATTGCGGCGCTTGCCACCATCATGATGCTGGCAACGCTTGGCGTCATGCTGCTGATTGAAAAGACGCTTGGCCTGCAGACCGTTGTATAGTCTCCATCACGCTTTGTCCGAGCCTTTGCTGCCGCAAGGGCTTTTTTCTCATGGACATCCTGTGCGGAGGATTCCGTCATCCATCAGGGCTGCGCCTTCCTGGCCGACAACCTTTGCCGCTACCCGGTTGGCAAACGCCGCGGCATCGCACAGCGTCCATCCCCGCGTAAGGCCGAGGAGCACAGCGCCCGCATGCGCGTCACCCGCCCCTATCGTGTCCACAACCCGCACATCCTTTACGCCCGGGATATGCACAGGCGTGCATCCCGGCTCAAGAATCATGGTGCCCTCCGCGCCCAGCGTGACAATGACCATATTGCCTGTCATGGCAAAAAGCGTTGCCATGGCGCGATCAAGGCTGTCCTCATGTGCCATCTGCAAGGCTTCCCTGCGGTTCAGGTGCAGCACGGGATGCAGCTGCAAAAGCCGCCTGGTCCGCGCCTCCGGAACGCGCAGCCCGCGGGGGCCGGGCGCATAGAACAGCGTCCTGATTTTCGCTGTTTCAAGCCACGCAGACAACTGCTCCCCTGTGGATTCCTCCACCTCAAGCCCGCAGATATAGCAATAGTCAAAGTCCCGGTCCTGATATGCCGTCATCCATTCGGGCGAAAAGGTGTATTCCACCCCATGGCAGGAGATGAATGTCCGCTCCCCGTCCGGTTCCACCAGACAGTAGCAGCAGCCATTCTCGCCATCCGGCAGGCGTACAGGCTTTACCCACGGCTGTTCGCTCAGTGCAGAGAGCACCCATGGTCCAAACACGCCCTGCAGCCCCACCGGCGTGACAAATGTCACGTCCGCACCGCCCCGGCCAAGGATGCCGGCCACATTGCAGGCACATCCGCCCAGGCGGAACTGCTGACCGAATGGATGCAGGTTTTCCTCCCTGCGGGGCAGATGGTCCACCCGGATGATAACATCCACGCAGGCAGACCCGAATACCAGAACAGCTTTTCCCATACTCAGTTCCATCCTCAGTTCCATCCTCAGTTCTATCCTCTCAAAAACGATAATTCACGCAGGAATTAAAAACAGCTGCCATCCGTCAGGCAGCGAAGGGAGTGCAAAGTAAATGAGCGAAGCGATTGCAAAAGAAAGCATTGCGAAGATGAAGGAGATTGTCACGGCAAGAGAGGCAGCATGGACTGCCATCCGGCGGACAATCCACAAGCATCCGGAAACCGGATGGCTTGAAATGCGCACCAGCGCCATCATAAGCGAGCATCTGAATGCGCTCGGCTACACCGTCCTGACGGGCAGCCAGGCCGTATCCCCCGGGGCCCGCATGGGTGTGCCCGACAGGGAAACGCTGCAGGTGCACGCGCGCCTGGTTGAGCAGCAGGAGGGGACGCCGCTTGCATACCTGACAGATGAGATGCGCGAGGGCCTCACGGGGGTCATCGGCGAGCTTGACTGCGGTCCCGGTCCTGTCGTCGCCCTCAGATTCGATATAGATGCCCTGCCAATGACCGAACGGTCCGACCAGGGACACCGTCCCGCCAGAGAAGGCTTTGCAAGCACTGTGCCCGGCATGATGCATGCCTGCGGCCACGACGCCCACGCAGCCATTGGTCTTGGCATTGCCGAGGTCCTCATG
Source organism: Clostridia bacterium (assembly GCA_017458865.1). GTDB lineage: Bacteria > Bacillota > Clostridia > Christensenellales > Aristaeellaceae > Ventricola. The sequence goes on along the minus strand of JAFSZW010000511.1, from coordinate 2,107 downwards.
TCCCTTCGGGTCCATCTCCACGGCCGGCTCCGCCTGATCTTCCAGCCTGCGGAGGAAGGCGTCCGCGGTGCAGGGGCCATCGCGGCTGCAGGACATGTGGACGATGTCGACTATTTCATCGGATCCCACGTAGCACCGACAGACTCCCTGGATGATGGCGATGTGACAGCAGGCACCTGGGGCTCCCTGGCCACCTCAAAGCTCGATGTAACCTTCCTCGGCGAGGCAGCGCATGCCGGCGGCTATCCCGAGCAGGGACGCAATGCGCTCCTGGCAGCTGCCGCAGCAGTCCTCTCGCTGCATGCCATCCCCCGCCATTCCGGCGGACAGAGCCGGGTAAACGTCGGCACCCTCCATGCAGGCGGTGGACGAAACGTCGTGCCGGACCGTGCATTCATGCAGGTCGAGGTGCGGGGTGAAACGACGGAAATCAATGATTACATGGAGCAGCAGGCCAGAGCCATCTGCAACGGCGCTGCCGCGATGCAGGGCTGCACCTGCGAAATCTCGCTGGCAGGACAGGCCGAAAGCCAGCACAGTGACCCTGCGCTGATAAAGCGTATCGCGGATGTAACAGCCCGTTATCTGCCCGAGCTGACCCTTTCAAGCGAACAGAACGCCCGGAACTGGGGCAGCGAGGACATCTCCATCCTGATGAACCGGGTACAGGCCCACGGTGGTCAGGCAACCTACATGCGGGTCATGACGCCCATGGCAGGCGCCCAGCACACCGTATCCTTCGATCTGGATGAGCGTGTCATCGGCCGCAGCGTTGAGGTATTCTCTGCCGCCGTCCTTGATCTCATGAGCGGAGATGCGCAATAAGCCCCGCTGCATATGATCCACCAACGTCTGCCCGGATGAACCGAAACCTGCAATACGGCCTGCTGCATCGCTGAGCAGCCGGTGCCTGGCATGGCATTCGGGCATTCAGCGTGAGGAAACCTGTCGCACCTGCTGCTGACTGACCTGATGAAAGGAACTCCGCAATGAAGATACTGCTGAAAAACGCCTGGATTCTGACCATGGACGACGAATATACCGATATTCCCGGCGGCTGGCTCCTGGTAGACCAGGGACGCATTTCTGCGCTTGGAAACGGTCCTGAACCGGATGATGCGGATCAGGTCATCGACTGCCGCGGCGGCCTCCTGCTGCCGGGATTCGTAAACACCCACTGTCACGCCAGCATGATTCCCTTCAGGACGATGGGCGATGACTGTCCGGACCGTCTCAAACGGTTTCTCTTTCCGCTGGAACAGGAAGCCTGGACAGAGGAACTGACCTATCTCGGTGCGAAATATGCCGCTGCTGAAATGCTCCTGTCTGGCATTACCACAGTCGTGGACATGTACTACTACGAGCATGAGGTCGCGCGCGCATGCGCAGAGCTTGGGCTCAGATCCTACGTTGGCGAAACCGTCATCTCTCAGAAAGCGCCCGGGAGCGATACCCCGGAGCAGGCGCTCAGGCGATCCCAGGCACTGCTTGAAACGTACGCCGGCAGCGAGTGGGTGCATCCCCTGATCGCGCCTCACGGTACCACGACTGTATCGCCTGAAATCCTGAAAGCCTGTCAGGCACTGGCAGATCAGTACGATACACTGCTGACCATCCACGCGTGCGAGATGGATTATGAGATGCGCTATTTCAGCGAACAGGGCCTGACGCCAATCACCTACCTGGACAGTCTGGGCCTGTGCGGACCGCATCTGCTGGCCGTGCACTGCATTCACATGACAGGGGATGACATTGCGCTTATGGCGGCCCGTGGTGCGCGCATCTCAACCTGCCCCGGCAGCAATACAAAGGCCGGCAAGGGTGTTGCCCCCATAAGGGATGCAGCACTTGCGCATATTCCGTTTGGACTGGGCACAGACGGTCCTTCCAGCGGGAACACGCTGAGTCTGTTCGACCAGATGCGCCTGTTCGCCCTCAGCCAGAAAACCGCCTGCCATGACCGCAGCCTGTTTCCTGCTCGGGAGATCGTCCGTGCCGCCACCCGGGGCGGTGCGGAGTCGCTCAGCATGACAGATACCGGCATCCTTCGTCCCGGATACAATGCAGACCTTGTTCTGGTTTCCGTGGACAGACCTTCCCTGTTCCC
>JAFSZW010000510.1 GCA_017458865.1 Clostridia bacterium | reverse complement strand
GCGCAGACCCTTCACAGAATTCCGGTGGCAATAGCGAAAGGGACCCACCTGTTCCCATACCGAACACAGAAGTTAAGCCTTTCAGCGCCGATGGTACTTGGCTGGAGACGGCCCGGGAGAGTAGGACGTTGCCGGATCCCAGAAATGACCTCGCAGATGCGAGGTTTTTTCTTATAACTATTGTAAACTGCCGCAGATGCGCGCAGTGATTGCCGTTTTTCCGTAATGCGGCGAACAAAGCCCTGCCCTGATCCGGGCATGGCAGTGATAAATAGGAGGAGTATGACTATGAACTCGGCAAAGCGGAATGTTGTTACGACGGAGGGCCTTGAAAAGTTAAAGCGTGAGCTGGAGTATAAGGAAACAACCGAAAAGATGCGTGTTGCCGAACAGCTCAAGTACGCGATTGCTCAGGGCGACCTTAGTGAGAATGCGGAGTATGACGCCGCCAAGAACGACCAGGCTGCGCTTGAGCAGCGGATCAATGAGCTCAAGGCACTGATTGAGAACGCGGTGATCGTCGATGAATCCAGCACGGACGAGGTCGGATTCGGCAGTGTTGTGACAATCATTGAGCAGGGAGATCCGGATGCTGAGGAGGAGCGGTATACCATCGTCGGCAGCATCGAATCCAATCCGCTTGAGAACAAGATTTCAAATGAGTCACCGATTGGCAAGGCCCTGATGGGTGCCCATATTGGTGATGTTGTCGAGGCATATACGCCGGGCGGAGCACTTTTCTTCAAAGTGCTTGATATTACAGCTGAGTAATGCCTGTACCGGCTTGTCCGGCAGGTGAGTAGAAGGAGGAATTAACATGGCAGAGCTTACCATCCCTGAACCGATTTATACTGAACAGGAGATGATCCGGAGGGATAAGCTGAAGAAATACCGTGATCTCGGTCAGGACCCGTTCACGATTACGAAGTTTGACCGGACACATGTTTCAAAGCAGATCCTTGAGAGCTTTGATGAACTCGACGGGAAGACTGTCCGTATCGCTGGACGTATGATGAGCCGGCGCATTATGGGAAAAGCCTCCTTTATGCATCTCCTGGACGGCGAGGGTGAGATCCAGGTCTATGTGCGCCGGGATGACGTGGGGACCGAGGTTTATCAGGACTTCAAGACCATGGACATCGGCGACATCATCGGCATTGAAGGCTTTGTGTTCAGGACGCAGACCGGTGAAATCTCCATTCATGCACAGCAGCTGATCCTTCTGACCAAGTCGCTCAAGGTGCTGCCCGAGAAGTGGAACGGCCTCAAGGACCAGGACCTCAGGTATCGTCAGCGCTACGTCGATACGATCGTCAATCCCGAGGTAAAGGATACGTTCATCAAGCGCAGCCAGATCATCAGCGCGCTTCGGAACTTCCTTGACAGCCGTGGATTCCTTGAGGTGGATACGCCGGTCCTGCAGACTGTGGAAATCGGCGCGAATGCGAGGAGCTTTGTCACGCATCATAACGCACTCGATATCCCCATGTATCTGCGCATTGAGACGGAGCTTTACCTCAAGCGTCTCATTGTCGGCGGCTTTGAGAAGGTCTATGAAGTCGGCCGCATTTTCCGGAATGAGGGCATGGATACGCGTCACAATCCGGAATTTACCTCAATTGAGCTTTATCAGGCATTTGCTGACTACAATGACCTCATGAAGCTGGTTGAGGAGATCTATGAGTATGTTTGTAACCAGGTTTGCGGGACGACACACATTCAGTATCAGGGCAAGGAAATTGACATGACGGCGCCGTGGACCCGGATGACCATGGCAGAGGCCGTCAAGAAGTATTCCGGACTTGACTACTATGAGTGGGAAACGGATGAGCAGGCCCGGGCAGCCTGCCAGGCACGCGGTGTTCATGTTGAGCCGAATGCGGTCAGGGGTGAGTGCCTCGAGGCGTGCTTTGACGAATTTGTCGAGGCGAATCTGATTCAGCCGACGTTCATTACCGATTATCCGGTGGCGATCTCACCTCTGGCAAAGCGGAAAAAGAATGAGCCAGATATGACCGAACGGTTCGAGTATTTCGTGAACGGCTCCGAGCTTGGCAACGCCTTCTCAGAGCTCAATGATCCGATCGATCAGCGCAGCCGGTTTGTAAGGCAGGCGCTTGCAAAGCGCGCTGCAGGCGGGCATGCGGATTTGGATGAGGACTTCATCTATGCGCTTGAGTATGGCATGCCGCCGACGGGTGGACTTGGATTTGGTGTGGACCGACTGGTCATGCTCCTGACGGACTCTGCTTCCATCCGTGACGTTCTGCTCTTCCCGACGATGAAGCCCCTTGATGCTAAGCCGTCCGAGCAGAAGGCTGAGCAGCCGGTGCCTGAGGCTGCAGCGGATCAGCAGGCAGCGCTAGCGCAGGCGGCTGTGGCTGCTGAGCCAATCGACTTCTCCAAGGTGGAGATTGAGCCGCTGTTCAAGGATCTGGTCGACTTTGAGACGTTCAGCAAGTCGGACTTCCGTGCGGTGAAGGTGCTTGAATGTGAGGCTGTTCCGAAGTCCAAGAAGCTGCTCAAGTTCCTGCTCGATGACGGTTCTGAGGAAAAGCGTGTCATCCTGAGCGGCATTCATGCTTACTATGAGCCTGAGGAGCTTATTGGAAAGACCTGTATTGCCATTACCAATCTTCCGCCCCGGAAGATGATGGACATCGATTCCTGTGGTATGCTGATCAGTGCGCTGCACAAGGAAGAGGGAGAGGAAAAGCTTCATCTCCTGATGGTGGATCCCCATATTCCGGCAGGTGCCAAGCTTTACTGAGATACATAATAAAAGCCAATGCGGTAATTCGCATTGGCTCTTTCTGAATTGAAACCTGCAGCAAATGGTATGAAAACTATGAGAAACGGGTGCCGGGCAGGGCAAAATTGTAGGCGGATTGCTTGACAGCACATAGGGAATTCCATATAATAGCGGAGCTGGCGTTGAATTGGAAAGAATGAGAGAAATCCTGGACAGCGAACCGGGGGATGGTGCAAGCCCGGTGCAGGAATCGTTCATTTGCCGTCCAATGAGCCATTCTGCGATGAGTGGAACGTGTCTCCCGCGTTAAGGGGGAAGAGAGGATGCCGAAAGGCATCAACCGGAGTGGTACCGCGAATATGCGTCTGTTCGTCCCCGGGCGGCAGGTGCTTTTTTTATGCTTTTGAAAAGGAGAAGAGACATGAAACCGAAAACATCTGGTGAACTGCGTGCAATGTGGCTGAATTTCTTTAAGAGCAAGGGCCATGCAGTGATTCCCAGTGCCTCTGTAATTCCCGAGAATGACCCGACAGTGCTGTTTACGACAGCCGGTATGCATCCGCTGGTGCCTTACCTGCTGGGCAGCAAGCATCCGGCCGGCACACGTCTTACAGACGTTCAGAAATGCATCCGTACCGGTGATATTGATGAGGTTGGCGATGCATCTCACCTGACGTTCTTTGAGATGCTTGGCAACTGGTCTCTCGGCGACTACTTCAAGAAAGAGATGATTGCCTGGAGCTGGGAATTCCTGACCAGCCCGGAATATCTGGGACTTGATAAGGATAAGCTGGCCTTTACCGTTTTCGAGGGCGAGGGAGACATCCCGCGGGACGAGGAGGCTGCCGGCTACTGGATGGAGAATGGTGTAAAGCCCGAGAACATCTATTTCCTGCCCAGAAAGCACAACTGGTGGGGCCCGGCAGGACAGACCGGTCCTTGCGGTCCTGACAGCGAGATGTTCATCATCAAGGACCAGCCGCCGTGCGGCCCTGACTGCTCGCCTGCCTGCAGCTGCGGACGTTTCCTCGAGATCTGGAACGACGTCTTTATGCAGTACAATAAGACGGCGGACGGTCAGTATGTTCCGCTGGCAAAGAAGAATGTGGATACCGGCATGGGCCTTGAGCGGACGATTGGAACGCTCAATGGTGTCAAGACGGTATATGAGACGGATGCGTTTACAGGAATCATTGCAAAGATTGCGGAACTGTCCGGCAAGCAGTATGAGGACAGCGAATCCATTACCCGCGCGTTCAGGATTATCGCGGACCATATCCGCACATCCACGTTTATCATGGGCGACCCGCGCGGCGTCAGCCCGAGCAATGTTGACCAGGGATATGTGCTTCGCCGCCTGATTCGCCGTGCTGTCCGCTATGGTATGGAACTTGGCATGCCGGAGGGATTCACGGCTGAAATTGCAAAGGTCATCATTGATCAGTATGCGGATGTCTATCCGGAGCTCCGCCAGAATGAGGCGTTCGTCATTGAGCAGTTCAAGCTGGAAGAGAGCCGTTTTGCGCGCACACTGCGCCAGGGCGAGCGCGAGTTCGACAAGATCGTCTCCAAGCTGGGCGACAGCAAGGAGATTGACGGCATGACAGCCTTTGATCTCTATGCGACTTTCGGCTTCCCGATTGAGATGACCCGCGAGCTGGCCGCTGAACATGGCCTGACGGTGGATGAGGAAGGCTTCAAGCACCACTTTGAGGAGCATCAGAAGAACTCCCAGGCAGGTGCTGAGCAGCGCTTTAAGGGCGGACTTGCTGACCACAGCGTGCAGACGACGCGCCTGCATACCGCGACCCATCTGCTCCATGCAGCGCTTCGCAAGGTCCTCGGAACGGAAGTTGCCCAGAAGGGCTCCAATATTACCGCAGAACGTCTGCGCTTTGATTTTACCTTCGGCCGGAAGATGACCAAGGAGGAAATCGCCGAGGTCGAGAAGCTGGTCAATGAGTGGATTCAGGCGGATGTCCCGATTGAGATGAAGGAGACTACGGTAGCGGAAGCGAAGGCTGAGGGTGCTATCGGTCTGTTCGAGAGCAAGTATGGTGAGCGTGTTCGCATGTATACCATGGGACCCTACTCGAAGGAAATCTGCGGCGGACCGCACGCGACCCATACCGGCGAGCTTGTCAGTTTCAAGATCAAGAAGGAAGAGTCTTCCTCTGCCGGCGTACGCCGGATCAAGGCTGTGATCGGGGCAAACCCGGAGGCGTAAGCTGTATCAGGGTGTCTGCCGGTCGGACAGTATCGGTCTTTTTCTAAATGAACTGGAAATGGCCGGATAATTATATAACAGGCAGCAGACACAGGTTAATCTGTGTCTGCTGTCTGTTATGGTGTGCTTAAGTCACGAAGATGAAAACCTTTAAGAACGTGAAAGAGAGGAATGCGGACAGATGTTTCCGGACAGAACATTATTTCAGCCGGGACAACGAGGAACTGGACAGGGATGACTTTTACAGTGATGAATATGTTGACGACTACGTCTGGAAATTGTACGATGAGGACTATCTGGGAAAAGATAAGGACCAGGATCCGAGTGTATTGTACAAAGACTGGAACGAATACTTCATATAAAATAAACCGCCGGCATCTGCCGGCGGGCATTGATTAAGATGCGTATTCCCTGTAATGGTGCTGCAGGAATGTATGCGCCTGCTGCAGCACATCCTTGTTGCTTTCAAACTGAAACAGAGAGAGTGCTTCCTCATAGCTGAGGAAACGGATATCCGTGACTTCGGATTCCTGCACCCTGCAGGTCTGACCGGTGTACTCAGCCAGAAAATAGACGATTTGCTTGTTGGCGACGATTTTGTCATCCCGGATGACAGGCCGAACAACACTGGTCCTGAATCCGTTGATAAAGGACACCTCAAGTCCGGTTTCCTCAAAGACCTCGCGTAGGGCGGTTTCCTGCTCGGTTTCGCCTGATTTCATGTGTCCTTTCGGAAAACCGAGAATGCCCCTGTGCGAGACGATGATGACGTAACGAAGGACACCGGAGTCACATGTGACAACGACGGCACCACAGGAGTGTTCGAGTGGGAGAGACATGGGGAATCACCTCCGTCTGCTTCGATCGATTGGGACTAATACAGTTCACGGAGTACGAGAATGGTAATACCCGGATTGTCACCCGGGATGATCCGTTTCACCTTCGGCTCATATCGGTACCAGCTGTGAATCATGGAGCGCAGGCTGGATCCGCGGTGATATCCATGAATCAGATGGATTTGATAAGTGGTTGGGCCTGCATCTGCGATAGCCCGGTCAATTGTCCTGACAGCCTCGTTCTGTGTGCAGCCATGCAGATCAAGCCGCACGAATGGTTCGTTCATAAGGGCCTCTCTTCACCGGTATTCCGGCCGTTCGGCACACCGCTTATAGACGCATCTATGCATGTGTGAGTCGGTGCAGGCCGTTATACTGAATGGACGGCGCTCAGAATACCACACAATCAGTATACATGGTTTTACGGTGTCCTTCCACAGATATGTGAAGGATTGTCGAAATTATGATGATGGCACTATATGATGTAGGAGAATCTCACGAAAAATACAGAATGTGCACGCTTCCAGGCGGCAGGCAGGGAAGGTAATGCATCGACAGACACAGGAGGGAAACATGGGCAGATACGCTGCTGACCAGCAGATAAGCGTAAATGGGGTATCCCTGCACTACGCAGTGGAGGGAAGTGGGCATCCGGTTGTTCTGATTCACGGGAACGGGGAAAGCCACGATATTTTTGATGTCGAAATTGCACAGCTCGCGGAGGCGGGATACAGTGTATACGCACCGGATTCAAGAGGACATGGCGCCAATCCGCCAATGAATGAGTACCACTACATGGATATGGCTGAGGACGTTTTCCAGTTTATCCGGGCACTGGGACTTGACCGGCCGTACTTCTACGGGCACAGTGACGGTGGGATCATCGGACTGCTGCTTGAGATCAACCATCCGGGGACGCTTTCGAAAATGGCAATCAGCGGGACCAATCTGAGGCCGGAGGGGCTCAGGGAGGACTTTCTCAGGGAATGGGCGGACTCGAACAGAAATTCGCCAAATCCGCTGGTTACGCTCATGCTGACAGAGCCGGACATAGACCCTGAGTCGCTCAGGTCGATCACCATCCCGGTTCTGGTAACTGTTGGCAGCGACGATCTTGTGCTGCCGGAGGAAACCCGGCGCATTGTCAGCCATCTGCCGCACGCAAGGCTTGAGATTGTGGAAGGGGCGGACCATGGCAGCTATATCGTAGACAGTGACATCATGGGCGGGATGCTCCTTCGGTTCTTTGAGGAAGCATGACCGATTAAGACCAAAACAGGCAGCCAGATGGCTGCCTGTTTGTTTTAGACGGGGCGTGACGCGTATCAGACCAGAAAGCGTGAGAGCATTCCGGTGACTGTTTCTGATACCTCCTCCTGAACATGTGGC
>JAFSZW010000509.1 GCA_017458865.1 Clostridia bacterium | reverse complement strand
CTGACGACGGAACGGATGCACGGCGCGTCTGATTACACCTGTTATGAGGGCATGCAGATTCATGGTGCTGTGGAGCGGGTGCTCCTCCGGGGCAAAACCATAGCCCTTGATGGTGCGTTTACCGGTGCGCGCGGCGACGGACAGTATCTGCACAGGGGCATCAGCTCGCTGGCTCAGATGTGACTCTTATCTGAGGTGTGTGTATGAATGCAGGAAAAATCGGATGCATCATCATGGCATCCGGACTTTCTGTACGATACGGGAAAAACAAACTGCTTGAAACGCTTGGCGGCAGGACGGTTATTCAGCACACGGCAGAGCATCTGTTTCGTGCCGGTCTCACGCCTCTGACCGTCACGCGAAGCCAGGCGGTAAAAGCGCTGCTTGATGCGGAGGGCATGCCCTGTGTACTCCATGATGGCCCGCTCAAAAGCGATACCATGCATGCAGGCCTTGCATGTATGGAACCAGAGCTTGCAGGCATTCTGTTCATGCCAGGGGATCAGCCCCTTACTTTGCCTGATTCTGTCCGTCGATTGACGGAACGGTTCCTGAGCACAAAGGACAGACCTGTGCGACTGGGGTTTAGGGGGACGGCAGGCAGTCCTGTGATTTTCCCGGACGTTTTTCGGCCGGACCTGCTTGCCTATACCGGCGACAGAGGCGGTATGGAGGTGCTCCGTAAGATGCATATAAGCTGCGATATCGTTGAGGCTGAGTTTGACTGGGAGCTATGGGATGTCGATACACCTCAGCGAATGGAGGCAGTCAGGAAAGTATATGCGGAGCAGTGCCGGCAGGAATAACGATACTTGCCTGTGCCAGTTCAGGCTGCCGGAACTGGCATCATATGCCTCGCTTCCCCGGAGGCGAGGCACTTTTCCTGCATGGGTGACCGACATCTCCTGATGATGACTGGCCCAGAGATGAATGGGAGTCTGCACGAAAGAGTCCAGCAAGTTTGACAAAAATTGCCAATCGTAGTAAGATGACTATGGTTATTCTTAACTAAATCACGACTTGCAACTGACAGTGGAAACGGGCAAAAATGATCTATCTGGACAATGCAGCGACAACGATGGTGAAGCCGCCCTGTGTCGTCCGTGCGGTAACGGAAGCACTCACGACACTTGGAAACGCATCAAGAGGCGCGCACGAGGGAGCACTCTGTTCAAACCGCCTGATATACAGGACCCGGCGAAAACTGTCTGCATTTTTCGGATGCCCAAAGTCGGAACAGGTTATCTTTACAGCCAATGCAACAGAGGCGCTCAATATTGCCATCCACGGCACAATCCATAAAGGGGATCACGTCATTACGACGGTTCGGGAGCACAACTCGGTGCTGCGTCCGCTTTACAGGCTGCAAAAGGACGGCGTCCAGCTGGACGTTGCGGGGCTTGCCGAATGTGCGGATGCGGCGCAGCTGGAGCGGCTCATTCGTCCGGAAACCCGGGCGATTGTCTGCTCGCATGCGTCAAACGTAACCGGCGATCTGCTTGATATTGCCAGTATCGGCCAGGTTGCGAAAAGGCACGGTATTATGTTCATTGTGGATGCTGCCCAGACAGCGGGTTCGATAGAGATTGATATGGTCAGGGACGGGATCAGTATCCTGTGCTTTACCGGACACAAGGCCATGATGGGGCCTCAGGGAACCGGCGGCCTGTGCATCAGCGGGGATATTGAGATTGAGCCGTTCAGGGTCGGCGGGACAGGTGTTCAGTCATACCGGATGGATCAGCCGCCTGAGTATCCGACAAGACTTGAGGCGGGGACGCTGAACGGACATGGCATTGCCGGACTGTCGGCAGCGGTTGACTTCATCAATGAAACGGGCATGCGTGCGATTCATGCGCATGAGATAGGCCTGGCCAGGCGGTTTTATGAGGCGGTCTGCGGGATAGAAGGCATTCGGATTTACGGAGATTTCTCATCCTCAAGGAGATGCCCGGTCATCTCACTGAACCTGTCGGATATGGATTCGGCGATGGTTGCGGATACGCTTTACAGAACATACGGCATTGCCGTCAGGGCAGGCGCACACTGCGCACCCCTTATGCACAGAGCGCTTGGCACGGATGAGCAGGGTGCAGTCCGGTTCAGTTTCGGGTACTATAACACCATTGAGGAAACGGACGAGGCCGCAGGGGTGCTCAGGGAGATTGCAGCGTCGAACGGTCTGCGAGCGTGAGATCTGGACACAGGTCCATGGAAATGGAGCATCAGAGAATGGAAAAAAGGATTGACTGCATGGGAATGGCGTGTCCGCTTCCCGTGATCAATGCGAAGAAGGCCATAGAGACGTTTACTGAGGACGGGACTCTGATTGTCACGGTGGATAATGAGATTGCCGTAGAGAACCTGACCAGGCTTGGTGAACACAATGGCTTTACGGTCAGGTCCAGCCGGGATGGAGAAAAGGCATTTACGGTTGCCATTGATGTGACCATTGACAGGGCAGGCAAGGCGGCTTTGCCGGCTGAGTCAGTCAGTTGCGTGTTGCCTCCTGAGGGCGGCCGGGTAGTCGTCCTGTCATCCAACAGGATGGGTACAGGCGATGACCGACTGGGCGAAAAGCTGATGAAAGCCTTCATCTTTGCGCTGGCCAGTCAGGATGAGGTGCCGGAGAAGATCATCTGCTACAATTCCGGCGCGTATCTGACCACGGAGGATCCGGATACCATAAAGGATCTCAGACGCCTTGAGGCGGCAGGTGCGACCGTTATGACCTGCGGGACATGTCTTGATTTCTACGGACTCAAGGATAAGCTTCAGGTGGGCATCATTTCAAACATGTACGATATTGTCGAGGCGCAGATGAAGGCTGCCGTGATTATCAGGCCGTAGAATGAGACAGAAGGAAATGCGGCTGATTGTTGCCTTTTTTACAACGCACGACGCCATGTCATTTGAGGATTACTGCCATGAATGCGGGGCTGAGGGACGGCTGATTCCTCTCCCGAAGGCGATTTCCGCCGGATGCGGGCTTGCCTGGTGCGCGCCACCTGATGATGAGGCCGGGCTGAGACAGATGCTTGATGCTGCCGGTATCGTGCCGCAGCATGTCAGAATACTTGAAATCTAGCAAAGGATCCTGAGAAACGATATGGAAACAGAAGCAAAACTTACCCGTCTGGCCTCTTGTGCCGGCTGCGGCGCCAAGGTTGGTGCCGGAACGCTTACGTCCCTCCTGGCTGACTTTAAAACACGGACAGATCCAAGGCTGATTGTAGGATTTGATAAGAGCGATGATGCCAGTGTTTTTGTCATCAATGATGAAACTGCGCTGATTCAGACGGTCGATTTCTTTCCGCCCATTGTGGATGATCCCTATCTCTTTGGTCAGATTGCAGCCGCCAATGCCATTTCGGACATATACGCCATGGGCGGGGAGCCGCATCTGGCACTCAATCTTCTTTGCGTGACGGAGAACATGGAAGATGAATGGATCCGTGAGATTCTGCGCGGCGGTTATGACAAGGCGTATGAGGCAGGGGTGATTATCTCCGGTGGACATACAATTCGCGGCAGTGAACCGCTGTACGGACTGGCCGTAACGGGCTTTGCAAGGCCGGACAGGATCCGGCGAAACGACGCTGCCAGACCGGGGGATGTCCTGATTCTGACCAAGCCGCTAGGCATTGGTATCCTGACCACAGCTGCCAAGGCAGGCCTTGTGGAAGAGGCCGTCATGGATCGCATTTATCGTCAGATGGCGCAGCTGAATCGGGATGCCTGCCGTATCATGCAGTCATATGAGGTGCACAGCTGTACCGATGTTACTGGCTTTGGTCTTATGGGTCACAGCTGCGAGATGGCACAGGGAAGCGGCTGCACGCTGCACATTGAGGTAAGCAGAGTACCGTTCCATCCAGAGGCGCTTGAAATGGCGGACATGGGCCTTGTGCCTGCCGGGGCATACCGGAACCGTGATTTTGCGCAGCCCAATACGGTCCTGCACGGGAACGTTTCAAGAGCGATGCAGGACATCCTTTATGATCCGCAGACCAGCGGCGGCCTGCTCATTGCCGTCGCAGAAAAGGACGCAGAACATCTGCTCAGTCATCTGCAGAGCGAAATGCCTGCGTCTGCCAGAATTGGCTTTGTGACGGAACGCGAGGATGCGGCACTGGTGCTTGAACAACAATAAAAAAGGCGCGACAGATCGCACCGGGATAACAGAGGCATTATGGATAACGAGACGGGACTGAGGTCAAATCCAAGGCAAACCCTTCGGGACCTGGTCATTGTAAGGGGTGCCGGGGATATCAGCACGGGAACCATTCACCGGCTATACAGCGCAGGCTTCCCGGTCCTGGCGCTTGAGACAGATCATCCATCTGCCATCCGCCGGAAAGTCGCGTTTTCGGAGGCTGTATACGACGGAACAGCCACTGTTGAGGGCGTCACGGCGATCCGGATGGCAAGCATTGAAGCGGTTGAAGACTGTCTCAAAATGGGGCAGCTTCCCCTGCTGGTGGACCCTGCCGGTGAGAGCATCCGGGCACTCAGACCGTTTGCTGTCGTAGATGCCATCCTGGCCAAGAAGAATCTGGGGACAACCATGATGATGGCAGGTCTGACCATCGCGCTTGGACCTGGATTTGAGGCGGGCAGAGATGTCCATTATGTCATTGAGACCATGCGGGGACATGATCTTGGCCGCATTATCTCATCCGGCTCAGCAATCCCCAATACCGGTGTTCCGGGAAAGATCGGGGGATATGCTGCTGAGCGCGTCATTCATGCGCCGTGCGCGGGCATCTTCCACTTGGTGCGGGATATCGGCAGTGTGGTCACGGCGGATGAACAAATCGGCACGATTCAGTCAAACGATGGCCCGGTTCCGGTCTGTACGCAGATTCCCGGCATTCTGAGAGGCATCATACGGGATCGCTATCCCGTTACCAAGGGATTCAAGCTGGCAGATGTGGATCCCCGGGTAGAAGAACTCAAAAACTGCTTTACGATTTCCGATAAGGCCAGATGCATTGCAGGCAGTGTCCTTGAACTGGTCACAGCTGCGGCACGCCAGATGGACTGAATCCTGAAAACACCGGATCAAGCTGACAGATACTCGCAGGTTTCTCAATCAGCTGGCAGAGACGGATGGCTGCCATTGGGTCACTTAGCACATCAAACTGATTGACCAGATAGATGTCCGCCAGGTTTTCGCGGTTTATGACTGTTGCAATGTCCTGCTCAGTGACCATCTGATTTTCAGATATGCCTGCCAGTTCGCAGAACAGTTCAGAGCAGTGACAGACCGATTTTGCCGTCTGTCCAATGCCTGATGCGCCGACCAGACAGACGGTCAGATCACTACAGGGGGGAATAACCGGTTCAAAAGACCTGTGTGCCTTGAGCGGCAGGTGGTGTGAACCATCTGCCTCGACGATGATGTGATCCACCTCATGTTTCAGTGCCTCAAACGAAACGGCACCGGATGGATCGCCCAGTTTGCCGGATTTGACCTTCTGACCGAGAATGATTACCCGGTGATGCATGAGGGCGGACCGGATATCGTGCTGAACCTGTTCAGCTGGCAGGTACGAATCATCTAAGCCGGATGTGATGAGGCAATCCTCTGTTGGCGGATAGAAGTGTGTTGATGTGGTCAGAATGACGCTTCCTCGAAGGCGCGATGACAGATAACGAAGGAACGTCGTCTTGCCGCCGCTGCCAATTACGGAGATGAAGCGTTTATCAAAATTCAGACTGGAAAATGGCGTGTACAACCGGGAACTCCTT
>JAFSZW010000044.1 GCA_017458865.1 Clostridia bacterium | reverse complement strand
TCCACAGTCAGTCCGTTGTTTCTCTGGAACGCGCAGACAGCATCATACGTCTGCTTTCCGTAAATGCCGTCAACACTCGTGATCTGTGTATAGCCCCGATTGCGCAGTGCCTGCTGCAGGCGGCGTACACTGTCACCGGTACAGCCCCAGTACAGAAGACGATATCCTGTGCTGTATGTGGTCACCGTTGTTGTCGACGTCCCATAGTAAGCCGCGATTGCAGATGAGGAGTAAAGCACCTGCTGCGTCGTGACATCCGCAACGCCCGTCACCGGCAGGCCGTTTCTGCTCTGGAAATTCCGGACAGCACGATATGTCCTGCTGCCAAAGTATCCATCTGCAGTTCCAGCGCTGTATCCAAGTGCATTGAGTCTGTTCTGCAGGGAGACTACCGCTGAGTTGTACCGGCTGCTCCGGCTCAGCGTTGTGTAATAGGACGGATAGGAACCACCTGCAGGGATGGCAGAGGATGAATACAGAACCTGCTGCGTCGTGCTGTCAGCCACACCGCTCGCATAGAGTCCGTTCCTTGACTGGAAGTTCCGGACAGCGCGCTGTGTTCCTGATCCATAGATGCCGTCTACCTTAATCGTATAGTATCCCAGCGTCTTCAGTCTGCTCTGCAAATCCCTTACAAGCTGACCGCGGTCACCGCGGACAAGTGTCGGATAGGTATACGAATCATACGGGATAGCACCGGTAGAATAAGCCGTTTTCTGAGTGAGGTCGTTTGCCACGCCGGTTACAGAAAGGCCATTCCTCGACTGGAACAGACGAACCGCGTTTACAACATCGTTGTCATAATAGCTGGTTTCCTTGATCGGATACTTAAGGTTTTCCAGCCGCTTGGTCAGATTCTTCACTTCCGTGCCGGTACTGCCGTAGCTGAGTTCCTTATACGCCGTAGAGGCTGCAACTGTCGTCGTCACGGTATACGTTTCCTTGTAATCCGTACCGTAATATACGGAGAACTTCAAGGCTGTTCCGGTCGTATACGTATGGAGAAGGCCAAACTTGACCAGGCCGGTTGAATCCGCTATGGAGGCCAGCTTTGTGTCGTCCATAACCACCAGCACACCCGGTGTGGTCTTGCCGGTCACGGTCATACTTGTATCATAGATCGTATCCAGCGTGAGATCCGGCTTGACAGATGACGGCTTGACTGTCCAGGACCCTGTCAGTTTCTTCAGGCTGTCCGCAATTCCCGGATACTGCGCCGTTATCGTGGTATAAGTGCTGGCTGCGCAGGGAATAACCACTGAGAACTTCCCATCAGTTCCGGATGTTGCAAGCATCACAGTCGAAAGTGCAGAACCCGGTTCAAGCACGATCAGCACCTGCTGGCTGGCAGCTGCCTTTCCGGAGACCTTTATCTGCCCCTCACCGGGTTCAGCGGCCAGATCCGTGATACCGGTCACCTCATCCACGACAGCCACATTGTTGATCACACAGGCAGTCGCGTCATCTTCCTTGCCGTCATAATAGAACTTGACGGTATACGTTCCTTTATCCAGCCCATCGAAAACATCAAATGCACCGGAGCCGGTTCTGGTCTTTGACGCTTTTTTGGCAGATCCCAGATAGACGTCGGCATGGATCAACAGGCTATTGGCCTTATTCACGATTGCGGTAATCTTGTTAATCCCGCCAACCGCGCTGGCATCAATGGACGTTTCCGTTGAACTCTTCTCAACCACAACATCCATGGAGAACAGATCAGACTCCTGTCCGACATAGCGGAATTTGACCTGATACGTTCCATCTTCCAGATTCTCAAACTTAAATGTCGGACTCGCTTTCGTAACAACCGTATCCGATTTATATGAACCGCCCTTGTACAGTGAAACCATTACCATTTTGTCGTCAGTGATATTCACGGTACCGGAAATGACACCGTCTGTGGATTTGGGCGGTGAACCTCTCAAACTCAGTTTAACGTCCGAGTTCAATAGAAGATCATCCGTATTCAGGTTTTGGGTGCCATTAATCTGGGATGGATTCTTATTGGTTCCATCGCCGGTCTGAGTGCCTTCACCGCCGGTGGTTGTATTTCCACCCCCGGTCTGGGTTCCTTCACCGCCGGTCTGAGTGGTGGTGTTTCCACCCCCAGTCAAAGTGCCTTCACCACCAGTCTGGGTGTTGGTATTTCCGCCTCCGGTCTGGGTTCCGTCGCCACCAGTCTGGGTGTTGGTATTTCCGCCTCCGGTCTGGGTTCCGTCGCCACCAGTCTGGGTGTTGGTATTTCCGCCTCCGGTCTGAGTTCCGTCGCCACCGGTTGGAGTGGTGGTATTTCCATCCCCGGTCTGGGTGTTGGTATTTCCACCCCCAGTCAGAGTGCCTTCACCACCAGTCTGGGTGTTGGTATTTCCATCCCCGGTCTGAGTTCCATTACCACCGGTCTGGGTGTTGGTATCTCCGCCCCCGGTTTGGGTTCCGTCACCGCCAGGCTTGCTGTCATCAGATCCATTTCCCGAACCGGTTTCAGTTGTTTTATTGGCTTCGTCCGGTGTAGCCTGATTTTCGGGATCGGCCAGCACGCCAGTAAACAACGGGATCAGAAGGAATGCCAGTGACAACAAAAGGCTGATGATTCTTCTATCCATTTTCTACTCCTCCTACACAGACACATCGGTCCATGACCGGTGACTGCCCTATATGATCTGCTGATAATGCAGGTGACCTCTGTTCACTGAACCGCACTCGTGCTGCTCATGAGCTGCGCGATCACCTGTTCAGACCATTCGTCAAAGGTATCCTTATTGAAGTCGTACAACACGCCGGCAATGTTTGTGGCGTTGCGGCTCATCTGGTCAATGCTGTCACCCAGTGTGCCGGCGCCGACTGCTGCCAGACCGCCGCCTAGCAGTTTCTCGATAAAGGACAGTGCCGCCTCCCGACGGGTTGCATCCTCATAGCAGGCCTTTGTCATTGCCAGTCCGCAATCCGGGAAGCCAACCAGCACCTGGCGGGTTGCACCGTCCATGCCGGGAAGCGGTACGACAGTATAGGCGTTCGCTTTCTCCTCGGAGATCTGGGAGGCAAGGTCTGCGGTATCGAAGCGCATGGCAGCCTCACCGTTCAGGAATTTGGCCTCCATATCCGCATCTGAAGCGTTCCAGGGATCCTGACCAAATGCGCCAACCAGTGTAAGAGAGGTAAGCACATTCACCGCACCGTCAAGGGATTCCTTTGATCCAAAGCTGTTTTCCGGTGCGCCCATCATGGCCGCGCAGTCAAGCGTAATCTCAGACCATTCACACAGCGCATTTGCAATCGGCGTCACACCAAGCTGTGAGAGCTGCAGACAGTCGACGATCAGGTCCTCAAAGGTTGTCGGTGCCGTCATGCCATACTGACTGAGCAGCTCCGTATTGACATACAGTCCCTCCCAGTTGTACCGCACCGGGATCAGCGTAAAGCCGGTATCGTCTTTCATGCCATTCAGTACCTTAATGCCGCTGTTTGGCGCCGCAGCGAGCAGCGTCGCAGCATCTACCAGGTAAGAGGTGTCTATGCCCGAGCTGAGCGGCAAAATGACGATATCCGCCTTGCCGTCCCTGAGCGCAGCCCCCAGATTCTCGATGAATGTCTCGTCAATGATGCCCGAGTAATCCTCGACGGCATTCCCCATCTCACTGCTCCACTCATTCATCAGATCATTATATCGCTGCGCAGATGGATCCTGGTCCGCGAACGGTGTATAGGCACGAAGTGTCACACCATTGGCAAGCGCCAGTCCTGAGAGCGACAGGAGCAGTGCAAAACAGATGATTCCCAGAATACGTCTTTTCATGTTATCCCCCACTTTGGTTTCCCGGGCCACGCTTACCGGCTGAAAGGAGATGCTTCCTCTGGTCACAGCGGCAGTGCGGCCTAGAAAAGTGCTGATTTAGTCGATATTATACATCCCGTGCCGCCGATGCACAAGTTCACATGCGCTCAGGCCGACACATTTATCAGACGAATCAGACGTTGCAATTTATCCCTCCTGGCATCACTTGCAGGAAACAGGCCGTTTCTGGCATTCTCAGGCCTTTTTGCCTTCCCGCTCAATGCGCTCCGCCAGATCTGTAAGATACAACCATCGTTCCTCTGCTGAGGCGATTTCTGCAAGCAGCGTTTCTCGTTGAGCGGACAGCTCAGTCAGTTTCACGTAGTCCGAGGCGCTTGCGTCAATCTCGGCATCCAGCGTTTCAAGACTGGCATTGAGGGAGGCGAGTTTTGCATCAATCTCCCTGTAGTCCTGCGCCTCGCGATAGGTCATCCGAAGTTCCCGCTGATGTTCCCGCTTCCCGCGGCCTGCATCGCCGGACGGTGCGGATGATGCGCCCGCCGTTGCCTGAGAGGACGCATCGGCATCCGCCTGCAGACGGGCCTCAAGATAATCCGAAAAGGAACAGACATACTGATAAATCCGGCCATCTTCAAAGGCAAACAGGCGGTTTGCAATGCGATCGAGGAAATATCGGTCATGGGAAACCGCTATGACTGCACCGTCAAAATCATCCAGGTACCCTTCAAGCACCTCAAGCGTGCTGATATCCAGATCATTTGTCGGTTCATCCAGCAGCAGGACGTTCGGGGATTCCATCAGGATGCCGCACAGATAGAGCCGCCTGCGTTCACCGCCGGACAGGCGGGAGACCGGCGTCAGCTGGACATCCATGGGAAACAGGAACCGTTCAAGCATCTGAGAGGCAGACAGCCGGCCATCCTTCGTATTGACGTATTCCGCGATATTCCGAAGGTAATCAATGACGCGCACGCTGCCCGGAATCTCCGGGAACTCCTGTCTGAAATAGCCGATCTTGACGGTATCACCTATTGTCACGCTGCCGCTGTCCGGCATGCGTTCCTGTGTCAGAACAGAAAGCAGCGAGGTCTTGCCGCAGCCGTTCGGGCCGACAATCGCCATGCGTTCATCCCGCAGCACGGTATACGTAAAGTCCCTGAAAAGTGTTCTGCCGCCAAGTGACAGGCTCAGCGCCTCGCACTCAATGATCTTCCGTCCGAGGCGCCTCGACGCACTTTCAAGCGTCAGCTGCTGATCGTGCTCCGGGCCTCGCATGGCAGACATCGTTTCAAAGCGTTCAATGCGCGCCTTCTGCTTTGTACTTCTCGCCTGAGCGCCGCGCCGGATCCAGGCAAGTTCCCGGCGAAGAATGGCTGAGCGTTTTCTGGCCTGAGCACTCTCGTTTTCAAGCCGGGCTGCCTTCTCCTCAAGATACAGTGCGTAATTGCCGCTGTGGATGAACAGTTGTCCCTTATCAAGCTCATAAATGGTGTTGCAGATCCGGTCGAGAAAATACCGGTCATGGGTGACCATCAGGAGGGCGCCTTTGAGCCCTTTGAGCCGGTCCTCAAGCTGCTGGACCGTTTCCGCATCCAGATGGTTCGTCGGCTCATCCAGGATGAGCAGATCAACTGGCCGAATCAGCGCGGCTGCGAGCGCGACCCGCTTTTTCTGTCCACCGGACAGCGTGGCGACATCCGTATCCGCATCCTTTATGCCCATCTGCATCAGGGCAGAAATCGCCTCATACGGTTCAATCTCACCTGTGTTCGCCGGGGCATCCAGGAGGACCTGCTCCCATGCCGGCCGGTGTTCGCGGTAATCCGGCATCTGCGGCAGATAGGCCGTGGTGAGCCCGTTCCGCCTGGTGAGCTGACCCTCATCCATCTCCTCAAAACCGCTGATGATTTTGAGGAAGGTGCTCTTGCCGGTTCCGTTGATGCCCACAATGCCGATTCTGGCATTATCCTCAATGTAACACGTTACACCCTCAAGAACCGGCTTGAGGGTGTATCGCTTTACGATCTTCTCACAGTTTACAATGACTGCCATGAATACTCCCGTTATTCATTTTCCGTGCCGTCACCGGCATCTGCCTGCTCTGCCTCCGCGCTCACAAGCTGCTCAGCCGACTCGGGGATCTCCTCCGTTTCAGGCTGCTCGCCATAGAGCGCCATGCGGGCATCCGCCTCGTTCAGCTCCTGGAGCATCTCCTTGGTAACCTCACCATCGAAGGATGCCAGACGGTTTGCCTGCTCCTGGACAAGCTTTTCAAGCGTGTTGCGCATGCCGCGGGCATTGCCAAAGTCCATCCGGTCGCTGATGGTCATCTCCTGCAGCATCTTCCGGACCACCTCACAGGCCTTGTCCGTCACCACATAGCCCTGCTTCTTTGCGTTCATGCCCAGGATGCCCATGAGCTCATCATCCGTGTAATCCGGGAAGTCAATGTACTTGTTGAAGCGGGAGATCAGGCCCGGGTTACTGGTCAGGAAGTCGTGCATGAGGTCCGTATAGCCTGCCACGATGACCACCAGATCATCCCGGTGATCCTCCATGAGCTTGACCAGCGTGTCAATCGCCTCATGACCGAAATCGTTGTCCATTCCCTTGCGCGCCAGGGCATACGCCTCGTCAATGAACAGAATGCCGCCAAGCGCGCTGTTAACCACCTCAGTGACCTTGCCGGCCGTCTGCCCGACGTAGCCGGCCACCAGACCGCTGCGGTCCGTCTCAATCAGCTGTCCCTGACTGAGGAAGCCCAGCTGCTTGTAGATCTTGGCAACCAGCCGCGCCACCGTCGTTTTGCCGGTTCCGGGGTTGCCGGTAAAGACCATATGAAAGGACATATCCATGACCTTGAGGTCATGCGCCTCGCGCATCTTCCGCACTTTGATGAGGTTGATGAGCGTGTGCACTTCCTTCTTTACCTGCGTAAGTCCGATGAGGCTGTCCAGCTCGGCAAGCAGTTCATCCACGCTCTTCTCTTCAGGCTCTGCGCTGGCCTGTCTGGCCTCAGCATTGGCTTTTTTCTCCGTCTTCGACGCGCTGCCCGGTGCATCCACGCGGATCTGCTCCTGCGTACCGGCGTGCCGGCCTGCTGCACGTGTCATGAGGAAGGTGCGAAGGCCGCCTGCATAGGTCGTAATGAACTGCAGTTCCTTGCCGTTCAGGTCGCCATCCACCTCGGCAGCTGCGTACAAAAGACGGCTGACACCATCTACAAACTGCTGAGCGGTCGCTGTGCCGTCCTTGTCATCCATTGCCTGGCAGCAGCGCAGCAGCAGCGGCGTGCCCTCTGCAAATGAGCGGTTCTTGAATCCGATATTCAGCGCCTGATCCGGAGTCGTTTTCCCAATCTGCAGGATATCCCGGCTGGGCACTGAACCGATATACGTGAGCATCGCGGGATCCGGCGTACCGCCCGCCTGCGCCAGTTTGAGCAACAGAGACTGCACATACATGTCGAGAAACAGCCGGATATCGCTCGACCCGACACGCTGCCAGTTGCCGCTGGCAACCAGCTTGTCGCAGCACTCGGTCATCTGCTTATACGCCGCTTTTCCTTTTTGAAGCTCCTTGATTTCCATGTTCTGTCCTCCATCCAAACTTTCATTATGAGGTCCGATTGATTCCCGGTTTTACTGGTTTTCCCTGACGCTCGCATTCGTCTGCAACGTGCACTGAGGGATCAGAACGAAAAGTGTCCCCTCAGCCTTTGCAGTTTCTGTGAAAGCTTTTCCCGCTCCGCTGCATTAATGACAAACACGCTTGAAACGGGCAGGCTGTACATTCGCAGATAGTACTGCAGGAAGAGCGCACCAGTAACAAGATAGGAGATAACCGAGGCGAGCGCTGCGCCCATCTTTCCCCACAGGGGAATCGTAAAGCAGTTGCAGATGATATTTACCACAACCGAGGCGGTCAGCATGCCAAGATATATGCCTTTCTTTCCCTGTGCCAGGAGCAGGGTTCCAATGATTTTAAACCAGCTCATGGGCAAAATGCCGGCGACAATGAGAAGCGTTACCGAATAAGCTGGCAGATATTCGCGGCCTGCCAGCAGGTGAATCATTGGTCGCCCAAGGGCAAGGATGCCCAGGATCATGGCAAGCGTCAGGTAAAAATTCACCTTGAGACTCATGGTTATCTCATCCACTGAGTCATCCACAGCAGTCCTTGAGAAAAGGACCTCGCGGAATGCGTCCGGAATGAGCCAGCCATACTCGGAAAGCGATACACCGAGTGTGTAATACCCGATCTCCCTGTCCGGGACATGGAACATATAGCCCATCATAATCGTGTCCATGCGGTAATTGAGCGTCAGCATCAGGGTGGTGACCATGGCAACGACGCCAAACGGAAGGATACGCTGGATAAAATGCCATTCGGCCTTGAACGGATTGGGCATTCGTTTGAGTCTCAGGAGCGCCAAGACAATTGTGATCACATCGCCGATGACAATCAGGGCCAGGGAGACCATGATGGTCCGGTTCATGGTGTAAAACGCCAGCACGGTAATAATGGTGTTGGTAATCCTGGCGGTGAAGAAGATGACGTTCTTGAACTTGACATCCTCCACCATGATCATGAAGCTCAGCTGATTGGCAAGGACCTGAATTGGCGCCAGCAGACAGACCACTGTGAGTTCAAATGAGTTAAAGAGCACTGCTGCGGCTATTCCCGCCGTCATATAAACCACAAACTGCAGCGCAAAAATGTTCAGAAAACGACTGAGGACATTTGAAATCTGCTGACGCTTATAGAACGGATACGGCTGGTAAAGTCCGAAATTGGCCGTTACGGCAACCACAGAGAGCAGGGATGAGATGCGTCCCAGCTCACCTTTCAGCTGCGGTCCCAGGAACCGGTTCGAATAGCTGGAGGCAATCAACCCGATGAAGACTGCGAAAATCTTCGTCAGGATGGTAAAGATGTAGTCATTATTGACTACCCTGCCTATGAGCCGTCTCACTTTTGTCACTTACTCTGCCTCCACAATTTCAATGCCTGTATCCACCGTATGCATGGCCCTTGAATTCGGATAGTTCATCTGGAGCTGCACCAGTGCCTCCCGGCACTTCTGTGCATTGGAATAGACACCGTACACGACGGAACCGCTGCCGGTCATCTGCGCGCCGATCGCGCCGCTGTCCCTGAGGTCCTGGAGCGCCTGCCGCAGACGCGGGCGCTTGCTGACCGAGACCGGCTGCAGAACATTGCCCATGCTGCGCACCAGTTCCCGGATGTTCCCCTCCGCCAGTGCCCGTTCAGCCTCATCATTCCTCGGCCGGTCTTCCGGGCGGATGCCGTCCTCAGAAAGGCTTTCAAAGACTTCCTTTGTCGAAAGGCCGCGTCCGGGCTGGATGGTAATGAGATGGATGGATCTTGCCATGGGCAGCGGGATCACCTTTTCTCCGATTCCCTGCACACGGCAGAGTCCGCCATGCAGACAGTACGGCACATCCGCACCAACCCTGAGCCCGATCCGGCTCAGGTCATCAGGCGAAAGCCCGCAGTGCCACAGGCGGTTGAGCGCCAGCAGAGCTGCCGCTGCATCGCTGCTCCCGCCGCCCATGCCCGCACCAACCGGTATGTTTTTTTGCAGGCTTATCGCAGCGCCTGTCTTTATTCCGGTTTCATCCTGCAGGAGCCTGGCAGCCTTTAGCACGAGATTCTTGCCGTCATCCGGGACAAAGGAACTCCCGGCATTGCCAAGCGACAGCGTGAGACTATCTGACTCACAGATCTCCATCTGGTCACTCAGCGTCACGGATGAGAGGAGCATATCGAGCTCATGGTATCCATTGGGCAGTGTCCCAAGGACATCCAGTGTCCAGTTAACCTTTGCTCTCGCCGTGACTTTCAGTCTCATGCCCTTCCCTCCTCAGGCACACTGTCGCGTCCTGTTGACGCCTTTGCCATAATTGCCTCAATTTCGTCCGCTGTCCGCTCAATATCTGCGGAAAGCACCTCGCACCCGTCCTCTGTGATCAGGAGATCATCCTCAATCCGGATGCCGATCTGCTCGTCGTCCACATAGAGGCCAGGTTCATTACTGATCACCATTCCGGGTTCAAGCGGACGGTTCAGCATATCATACGCATCATGCGTATCGAGCCCGATGAAGTGCGATACGCCGTGCATGTAATATTTGGAAATCTCCTCAGCCTTCCCGATCTTCCCGAGATCGATAAGACCGGCAGCAAGCACTTCCTTGCACTTGTTGTTGAGCTGCTCAAGTGTCATCCCGGGCCTGGCCGTTCCGGCTATCGCCCGGTTGGCTGCAAGCACGATATCATAGTAAGCCCGCTGACGCCCGGTAAACCGTCCGTTTGCCGGATATGTGCGGGAAATATCCGCGCAGTACCCGCGCACCCTGGCCCCCAGATCCAGCAGGACCAGGGCGCCCGGCTCAATCATGGCGCTGTTTGCCTCATAATGCAGCGAACATCCATTGATGCCGGATCCGACAATGGTTGGGAATGAGACAGCCTCCGCGCCGCTGCGCTTGATTTCATACTCAAATTCTGCCTGAACGGCATACTCGGGCATGCCCGGCCTGAGGGTTCTGAGGACGCGCATGAGGCCTTTATGTGTAAGGCCAATTGCCTCTCGGAATGCCTCCGTCTCTGCCTGTGACTTGTTCATACGCAGGCGTGCGATGACCGGATGTGCGTCACCAAGCACTACTGCCGGATACCTGTCATGCAGCTGCTTTGCCTGCATCAGGTTATAGCTTTCCGGTGAATCCGCGCTCTCCCGGTGACAGTCCATCCAGAGCTTCGTTGGAAACTCCCTTGAAAAGATCCGGGCAATCATGGCCATATGTGTGCCGGTAAACTGGATGTCTGTTATGCCGCTGATCCGCGCAGCCTCCGGCTTTGTCACCCGTTTGCCCGTCCATCTCTCCATAGCCGGAATCGGCTGTTCGATATACAGAATCTCGCGAACCTTACCCCCGGTCTTTGAAAGAAGAAGCACCATGTTTTCCCTGCGCAGGCCGGTCAGGTAGTAAAAATGCCGGTTGACCTCAAATGGATAGCACTCATCCATGGAGCTGGGGACTGAAATGCCCGAAAACAGCAGCATGAGCTCGCCCTCGCGAAGCTGG
>JAFSZW010000508.1 GCA_017458865.1 Clostridia bacterium | reverse complement strand
TCTCAGATCTCGGTCTGGACCCGATCAGCGGACAGAAGACGGAGGGCATCCGATTCTCCTATTCGGAGGCAGATGATGACACACTGCTCATCACGCTGATTACGATCACCGCCGGCAAGGATACCCTCGTCTTTGAGGCCGTCTATCCTGAACGGAATGGTGAGGATCAGGTGAATGCCATTGTGGACGGCATCATTCGCACCATGCAGGTCATCACCATGAGTGAAAGCAATCTCGGCTGATTTCACATCACCTTAAAAAGCCGGCTCAATCAGTTCCCCATTACGCAACCGAAAGGAGATTCACCATGATTTTCTCAAGCGTCCATGCAAATGATGATCTGTCCCGTTATCCTGCCGCCATTAAAAAGGCAATCGAGTATGCCGCCAATACAGACTTCTCCAAGCTGGAAGACGGCAAACAGGTCATCGACGGTGACAAAATGTTCGCCAACCTGTTCCACCTGACCAGCCAGCCCAAGGAGAACACGAGGCCCGAGCTGCATCGCAAATATGTGGATGTCCAGTTCTGGCTGAGTGGAGAAGAGCTCTGCGGCGTGGCCCCCTTCACCGGTGCCGAGAAGTGCGTCGATGACAGCCGTGCAGATGAGGATCTGTATTTCTATGAGGACTTCCCAAGCGAGTTCTACCTCCACGCGACAGAGGGCTGCTATGCGGTATTCTTCCCGAATGATGCGCATCGTCCGGGCATCTGCCTCGACGGACAGCCGCTCAGCTACCGTAAAGTTGTCGTTAAAGTCAGTGTAGATCTGCTGTAATTGCCCCTCACCCATCCATCTCAGGGATCAGTTCCAGGATGGAAGTACAACGTTTTCTCAACGGCAGCACCATCTCGGTGCTGCCTTTTCCTGTATCATGTCCTTCAGATGCAGCTCTTGTCATCTGTCAGATTGCTGCTTTTGAGTCGCAAGCATCGTCCGCATCGTTGAGCAGTTTCAGGATAAACTGCCGGTACTCATTGCCAAGCGGAAGCTCCTCCTCCGTGGTCAGTTCCCTGCGGACGGCAATGACTTTCTCCTGTCTCAGCGGATCAAACCCCTCCCGCTGCACGGCAGCAGGTCTTATCCCAACACCGCGCTTTTGCCAGTTCGGCAGATCATTGTAGTTGATCCCCCGATTGAAAAGCAGTTCGTTCTTGCCCTGAACATTCATTCCCTCAAGTGCGGATGTCGCCGCCCTGGCGCTCATGCCATCCTGCCGAAGGGCCCAGTAGCAGTGTGCGTTCAGCGAATTCCTGTGTGCGTCTTCCTGCCGCCAGAGAAAGTAATCCGCGACACGGTCTGCATTGGGCAGCGGGATGACACGGCAGTCAAAGGTAGCCGCCTGCCCGAGCGCAAGGGAAAAGATGGCACTGGCCTCGCCTGCCAGTGTGGTGTTAATCTTTCGCACCTTCCGGCTGAACGTATTGTCTGTCGGATGGAACAGCAGCGATATCTCATCACTCTCCGTGTACCCGTAGATAATCCTGAAACCGGTGTTCATCAGTGCTCTGACCGTGTTGATCATGAGATCACGGAACGCAATATCAAACGGCGCTTCAAACCGACAGACTCTCTTTGTCAGCCTGGTAAACGACCGTCCATCCAGTCGCGCCACCATGTACATATCCGGCAGGATGTACTGGTCAAGAGACTCCTCGTAAACTCTCATCATCTGATCAAACTCAGCAAATTTCATCGAACTGTTCCTCCTCTCTGTGCCATTGTTCGAAAGTATGTGCTTTTCTGGGAAACCAGACATAGGAAAGGTCATCACTGTCCTCATCCCGGTCCGGAATCTCCGGAATACGGTGTGTTTGCGCCGGTGCCCTCTCCGGAGTCCTTGCTTTCCCGGTTCGTCTGCTGTTGCGTGCCCTGCAAAAGATGCCCGGAAACGCATCTCTCACCAGGTATCTTCATTCCTGCCCGGATAGCCCAACCTCATCTGCCTCAGGTTGACATGCCCTGGATGCACCGCCATCTGCATCAGGCGCGAATAGTCAGTACTGCCGGCCTGATTCGAACAGGCAACCCCCGGCTTATAAGGCCGGAACTCTGACCGTTGAGTTACGGCAGCATTTCAGGCATGCAGGTCATGCCGAAAACCTGCTGATTTGGCGACTGCCTTACCTGAAAGCAGACCAGAACCACTGGGCTGTGGCATCAAAAATGCCCATCCGCAACGGAATGGGCGTAAACAGCGGAAATTCTTCCCTTTATCTCAGAGTCAGATCCGTCCAGATGACGCCGTCAGTCCGTGCGCAAACGCAGACATGTCCCGCAATTGAGTACGTCCACTTATCAGAATTGTCTATGCAGAAAAGCACCGCAGATGACAGCATTGATCAGGACGCCTCTCTCACAGGTTGATGGGCTTATATTATCACGGGAAAAAGCGGCTGTCATTAAACCTGTAGTTTATCGCGGTGTCATGCACCCTCAGGTTCTGCACAGCCTTTTCTGCACCTTTCCCGCCTGCACAAGGGTTCAGGATCACGTCCTTGGTCTTCAGTGCCGCAGAGACAACAAAAAAAGTGCCATTTGCATGGCACCTCTTGTCTGACTCGATATACGGGACACTCAGGAACATCTGCCTGCAGCAGGCATATAGGTCAGTAACGGCTTTCCATTTCGAGAATCCGACGGTAGAGCGCCCTGTTGATGGGCACATCCACATTAAAGCGCTCCGCTTCGCGGATGATGGTGCCTGCGAACAGCTCCACCTCGCTCTTCCGGTGGGCTTCGCTGTCCTGCCGCATGCTCGGCTTGCCTTCCGGGGAGAGCGAGTCCGTCAGGGCTACCCACCCGTAGAGCTCCTCATCTGTAATAGGATATCCCTCTTTTGCGGCAACCGCCTGGACCTCACGCATGGCGGCAATCATCATGTCCCGTGCCTCACCCGGCACCCGGACAGTTCCGTAATTTCCTTCGTAGACCATGACCACCTGGTTGATTCCCACGTTGAGCATGAGCTTGCCCCATTGCCGTCTGGCCATATCAGGGACTGCCGTCGCGGTCACACCTGCATCCTGCAGGAAGGCGGTAACGGCCATGAGCCGCTCCGACATATGATCCGGTTCAGGCTCGCCAATGGTTAAAGAGCCCGGATTGGCATAGCAGAGCATATTTCCCTCATGGACAGCATCCATTCCCTGTGCGGTGCACAGGAGCACCTTTTCGCTGCCAAAGCGGCTGCCGAGCACCTGTTCACTGGAGATGCCATTGAGCACGGACAGCAAAATGGTATCCGGCCCGACAAACGGTGCCGCTGTTTCCATGGCGCTTTCAAGGCCGCCAAACTTCGTTGCGAAAATCAACAGGTCTACTGGTTCCGCCTCATCCGGCGTCCTGACCTCAAAGTCCACATGCCTGCCGTTGATCACCGTGCCATTTGCACGGATCCTGGCAGCGCGGTCAGCATCTGCAATTACGATGACATGTGCATTGCCCTGCATCAGGCGGTCACCGAACAGCATACCGAGTGCGCCAAGCCCTATAATTCCAACCGTCTTTATCATGTTTTCTGTTCTCCTGGTTCAGCAGCCTTTGCCGCACTGGCATCCGGCTGCTTTTGGGCCTTCCGGCCCAGCAGCAGTCTCGTCACGGGGCGCTCGAATCCATATGTCATAACGACAGCAACGATCAGAATCACGACGGCGCACACTGCGGTATAACGAACCTGCCAGACATGGTCACCCTCGTAATTGGGATGTTCAAAGTTGCTCGGAACAACGCGGTACTGCAGCAGCCAGACTGCCAGCACCTGATTCCAGATGTATATGTGCATGGAAATACCGGACAGAAAATGTGTGAGCGGATTCCCAAGCACATGCCGGATAAGCCATCCCGCATTGCCGGCCAGAATCAGAAGTGCCGCGCCGGCAAGCGCCATCGGCAGCCGGTGCATGACCTGTCCCTGCTGAAGGACGCCTGCATTTCCATAACTGGACTGCGAAAAGGCCAGGCGGATAATGCAAATGAACGCCAGGACTGTGCCTGCGGAACAGAGGATCCGGGTCAGTGCATTGTGCGGCAGGCTGCGCATTCTGCCATACAGAAATGCCGTGAACATACCAAGGACAAATACATCCAGATACGCCGGAAACTGGTTGAAATATGGTGTAATATCCCACAGTGCATGCTGGAGGATCCAGCGGAAATATGTGCAGGCAACAAGTGGAACCAGCGTCGTCAGCACAGGGAAACGGCGCATCAGCCGGGCCAGGAAGGGGAAAACCAGATACAGCTGCATCTCAAGAGCAATGGTCCATAGCGCCGCATTGAGATGCGTAAAGTAGTAGGTTTCCATCCTGAACATCTGCGTAAATGTCAGATGGGTAATCAGGTCCATCTGCAGCGTCGGATACCCGCTCTTATAGGCATCCGTCGCTATTGCCACAGCAAGCATGATTGCAATGGTAAGATAGTAGGACGGTGCAATCCTGACAAGCCGTTTCTTATAGAACCCCAGGATGCCGGGCAATGGCTGGGATGGTGCAATCCGTGTATAGGGCAGATACAGGCAGAAACCGGATATGAGAATCATCAGGTCCACATGCATATATCCGGACCGGACCAGCGGATCCAGGCTGATGCGCTTTCCAAACAGCTCAAGTCCGGCATAAAGCCATGACTGCTGCCAGACATGAAACCAGACCACCATGAAGATCGCCAGGATGCGTATGCCATCACAGACAGCCACGTAACGATCATCCGGTGTCTGTCTCGCATCGTTGTTCCAGGCTCTTAACAATTGCATTGTTTCGCGAAAGCTCCTTACCAATCAGTAAATGATGACATCCAGTTCATCCGTATCGCTCCCGGTTGAAACCGGTTCGCCCTCAAGCGTGATGACCAGATTGTGCGGCAGGCATACGATGCTCTTTGCACGGTTTCGCATCTTTCCCTGCCCTATGCACAGCCCGTCCCGGCAGTTGGCCTCCTCCATCCAGACAACGCCTTTTTCCACCCGAATGATGTTGATTTCTCCCTCACCCAGCGGGATCTCATACCGTCCATCCGTCAGCAGGGATTTGCGGAGGACCTCCTCGCCGTTTACCCGGGCAACAACCGTGGAAACATCCCCGGATCCCATGTATCTGGATATCAGAAAGAGGATAAGGGCCAGGCAAAGCGCACCCACAATGAGCAGCAGATCCTTGCGTTTCGGCATGACTACTCCTCCGTCTGAGTATCGCCATCTGCCGTCTGGTCAGAGGCATCCGTGTCTGAGGCCGGATCAATCAATACCACTTTTGCCAGGCCACTCTGCATTTGTTCAGTCGTTGTCTCAGCAGACTCGCCCTCAGGCACGGCAGATTCATCCGGTTCCGTCTCATCTGTATCCTCTGCTGGACCGGTTATTTCTGCCGGCGTCGGTTCACCAACATAGCTGAGACGCAGGTTGGTGTCCGCACCATATTCCTTGAGTACCAGCGTGTTTCCGCGCAGGCTGACTACCTGGTATGTGCGTTTTGTCGGATACGGTTCACTGTCCACAAACACATAATACCCGGTGCCGCCAAAGTACAGGTTTTTACCGTCAATGGTGCACGATCCGTCCGGACGGAACACGAATTCCATGCCATTTCGAGCCTTCCACGTGCCGATAATCCGGTAGACATAATCGCTTAGACGTTTTTGTGCCTGGCGATTGCCTGAAATCCGTCTGAGATACGGCAGCGCATCCAGCGGACGCTGCTGATTAATCAGCTCCTGTGCCCGTCCAAGGCAGGCCTCCTCAATCATTTTGAACATGTCGCTGTACCGCTCCGGCAGTTCTGCTGTCTGATACGGTTCCAGCGCCTCGAGGACGCTCACATAATTGCCCGTCTCCAGGTCCAGCTTTGCGTTCCGGTATACGTCTCCCAGCCACAGGTCCTCGCAATGCTGTGCGCGTGCCGCGGCATCCAGATAATGGCCGAGATCACGGAATTCGCGGGCAGCTGCCTCATACTGCGTCTCCTGCTCAAGCGATTCCGCCCATTTGTAACGCATCTGCGCGGCTTTTTCCTCCGCGTCCAGGTAACTGCCGCAAAGCTTATACTCATCTGAGGCCTCTTTGTACGCCGCCTCACCGGCTTTCAGCTCAGCGATTTCATAATGGCAGCGGACAATGCCCTGGTCGGACGCCTTTTTATCCGACATCTGCGAAAAATACAGCATGGCTCTGTCATAATCGCCACTCTCAAAAGCGCGTTCCGCGATCTCCCGCCTGCAGTTTTCCGCCTGTGTCTGGCTGTCCTCAAACTTGCCAAGGCCCTCAAAGCGGTCCAGTGCCTCCTCTAAAGCGCCCTGCGCCATCTTCGCTTTGGCAATATCGTACTCAATCTGCTGTGCGCGTGCGACAGCATCCTCGTAGTTGCCAAGAGATGCGTACAGAATGGCTGCATCCTCACGATCGCCGGCCTGTTCCATTTGCTGTGCCTGGGCATACTGCGCCTGGTTGTACGCCGTCTGGACAGCCTCTGTCATCTGCAGCTGCTCCAGCCAGTAGATCGCCGTTTCGTAATCGCCGTCCTGCAGCGAAGCGTTGCCCAGTGTAAATGCCGCCTCCTCAAAGCGTTCCTTCGCATCCTCGTAATCCCCGGCCAGTTTCAGCTGCTCAGCAGCCGTTTTCAGGTCACCGGCCGAAATCGCTGCAATGCCGGCATCATACCGGCACGCCCTGCCCAGATTCTTCGCATCCTCATACACGCCAAGGCTCTCATAGAGCTCAGCTGCCTCAAGCAGGCTGCCGTCTGTCCGCTTTTCCCCGGCCAGCTGATATGTGCAGCGGCGCACCAGTTCAAGCGAATCCATGTAGCCTGAGACCTGCAGGAACTTCCCGGTTGCCTCCTCCAGTCTGTCCTCACGCATCATCTGGCGCGCCTGCAGATAGATGGCATCCTGACGCTGCGTATCGCTGTCCATGTAGCCGCCCAGTTCCGTGAATACCTGGATGGCATAGTCAAAGTCAAGTTTCTCTTTCGCCGCCTTGGCCATGCCGTAAAGCAGCTCCTGCAGGAGGTTCCTGGCCGCCGCATTCGACTCGAGACTGCGCAGCAGTGTCTCGGCCTCACTGGTTTTGCCCTGGTCAATATAGCGCTGTGCCAGGGCCAGACTGGCCTCAGCGTACATCTGCGTATCCTCTATGGCAGCAGCCCTTGCCTGAGCAGTCCTCAGCGAATCCTCAGAGTCGATCTCGATCATCTGAGCGATAATGGCCTGCTCCGCAGCCCGTGCCTTATCCCCTGCACCATATTCATCCGGCCAGAGCCGTCCGACCCATTCGTAAATCTTCTTTGCCTCATCCGGTTTGCCGCTCTCAAGGCGCTGCTTCGCAACGAAATCCGCCGCAAGCGGTACGCCCCAGCGCCAGGCAGAGAGTACAAGGATGATGAAGATCATCCAGCCGATGATGCGGCGGACACGCCGCTTTTGCTTTTTCTGCCTTGCCTGGGCCGCTTCCATTTCCCGTGCGTTCTGCTCCGCAGAACGCCGCAGGCTTTCCTGACTCTGCTCCTCAAGCTTCCGTTCCTGGACGCCCAGCGTCGCCTCAATGTGCTCTTTGGAAAAGGAGGTGACAGTATCGTTTCGCGCCCGTCCGCAGCGTTTGCAGGCCTCATCGCTCGTCCGGTTAGCCCGTCCGCAGACACAGAGCCATACCGTATCATCCTCGCGCGCATACCCAACAGCATCCGGACCTGCTACAGATCTGAGCCGGTCCAGTTCCCGGCCTTCCGGCAGCTGGTTCGACTCGTACTCACGCACATTGCGCTCTTCCCTGCGCCAGATCACGCCGTCATTAAACCAGACTTTCTCGACGCTTGCCTCGACACGGGAAGTTCCGTTTACATGTTCCGGCCTGAATGTCCCGGTGAAATCGTCTCCCTGCCGGTCATGCGCATGCGAACGGACCAGACGTCCGCCCAGACGCATCCCGTCGTCACTGTAACAGACAATATTCATCTGCACACTGTCTACCGTTTTGTCCGGCTCAAGTGAATGAAAGTCTATGACGCAGACCACCTGTTCCGTCCCGTCCTCCCGGGGCTCGCCGGTGATTAGAACATGCATGACCTCAACCGGGCAGGTAAGATCGCTTTTCATGGAATTCCCTCCTTAAAGAAAGTCCCCTGGTCTTTCGGCGCCGTACTGAACCGGCACCCATTCCCATCTGGCAGGCATCCTCAACTTTTGGCATTGCATCTGATCCGGTGCACTTTGGCAGATTCCGCGCTGTCATTTGCCATTTACGGCACTGCCTGCCGCAGATCAGACCTGATGCAGCTTCTCAATTTCAGCATCCGTCAGATACCGCCACTGGCCGCGTTCAAGGCTTCCCAGCTCAACCGGGCCGAAGCGCACGCGGCGCAACATGACCACCTGGTGTCCGACTGCCTCAATCATCCGCCGGACCTGACGGTTTCGGCCCTCGTGGATGATTACGATAACGTCGCTGTATATATCGCCCTCACGGACAATGCGTACACGTGCAGGCCAGGTCATGCGCTCCTCGCCCTCCATCATGACGCCATTTCTCAGCTTCCGGACCTCATCCGGGCTCAGTCTGCCGGAGATGCGCGCAAGGTAGACCTTGTCCACCTCGGATGAGGGATGCGTGAGTTTCTGGGCAAGCGCCCCGTCATTGGTCAGCAGCAGCACACCCTCGGTGTCATAATCCAGCCGGCCAATGGGATACACCCGTTCCGGCAGATCGCGGAAGTGGTCCATGACCGTGTCCCGCTCCTTGTCATCGTTGACCGTTGTCACCTCACCGGCCGGCTTATGATAGAGGATAACCACCTTTTTCTCCTCGGGCACCAGCAGCTGCCCGTCAAGGCATACCTGATCCCCCTCCTCTACCTTGCTGCCCAGCACATCGACAACCACGCCATTAACCGTAACACGGCCTGCCGTAATCATCTCCTCGCATTTCCGCCGGGCGGCCACGCCGCACATGGCCATATACTTCTGCAATCTCATGGTTTCTCCCTTACATACTCTCTGAGACTCTTAAACATTGCCGCCTCGCCCTCATCCCTGAGCTGTGTCAGGAAGCGGAGCAGCGTCTCGTACGTTTCTCTGTGCATGGAATCGTGCATCTTCCCATGCTGCAGGTACTCAAGCGGCGATGCATCCGTATACGCCTTTCCCCTGTAGATCTTGCTGGCTGCCAGGCGGTCACAGATCATCTCAGCCATAAAGCATCTTGGCATGGGCACAGCCGTATACCTGTGCTCCTCCATATTGTAATCCGTCCAGTACTCCCAGTGATGCCGGTTGCGGCCCTTGTGGTGCATCCATGCAAGGGAATACCCGTACGTCTTCCGTTCATCTTCTGTCGGCGAATGCGTACCGTCAAAAAAGCGCACGCCTTCCCGGAATTCTGTGAGGCTGTACTTGGACAGGTCGTGCCGCAGGCCCTGCCAGAGGATGCCAGCCCGTGCACAGTGGGCAATCACCTTATGACGGTGTCTGGTAATGGTCAAAAGATGCCCCCAGAATCGCTGCCATCCGTTCACGCCTCCGCCTCCGTTCCCGGCACCGGTACCTGGCCGGCATCCAGCACGCGGTCCGTTACAGCGCCACCCAGGCACACATCGCCATGATAAAACACCATGCTCTGTCCCGGCGTGACTGCCCGCTGAGATTCACGGGCCTCAACCAGGCAGCGGTCACCCATAATGGTTACATGTACTGCCTGATCCGCCTGCCTGTAGCGGTATTTGCAGGTGCAGTCAAACTCTGCCGCCGGTGCCTCACCCGCGATAAATGTAACATCACTGCCCTCGCATGTCCGGCTGTACAGGAGCGGATGGTCACCGCCCTGCGTGACGATGAGCTCATTGCGCTCAAGATCCTTGGCAAGCACAAACCACCGTTCCCCGTTTCCTGCGCCGCCAATGCCAAGCCCGCGGCGCTGCCCCAGGGTGTAGTACATGAGGCCGTCATGCCTGCCGACCTCCCGTCCCTCCGGTGTCACCATTTTGCCGGGATTGGCCGGCAGAAATTGCCTGAGGAACGGCTTAAAGCGACGCTCACCGATGAAGCAGACCCCGGTTGAATCCTTCTTTCCGCTGGTGCAAAGACCCGCAGACTCAGCAAGCTGCCGCACCTCCGCCTTGGTCATGCCGCCGACCGGAAACATGGCTTTGGACAGTGGCGCCTGACCGAGCATATAAAGGAAATAGCTCTGGTCCTTTCCCGGATCCACGCCGCGCAGAAGGGTAACCTTTCCGTCATCTGCGTGTCCAAGGCGGCAGAAATGACCGGTCGCAATGGCATCCGCCCCAACATCCATGGCATAGTCAAGGAATGCCTTGAACTTTATCTCCCGGTTGCACAGCACATCCGGATTCGGCGTGCGTCCCTTCCTGTATTCATCCAGGAAGTAGGCAAATACACGGTCATAGTACATTTTCTCGAAATTCACTGTATAGTAGGGAATCCCGATCTTATCGCAGACCCTGCGGACATCCGCATAATCCGTCTCCGCTGTACAGACGCCGTTTTCATCCTTTTCTTCCCAGTTCTTCATAAAAACGCCGAGAACCTCATGGCCGGCTTCCTTTAAAAGCATGGCTGCCACAGAGGAATCAACGCCACCGGACATGCCCACTATGATTCTGCTCATTCTGTTCCTGATTCTCAATTAAAGATTAGTTCGAAGTTTCGTCTGTTCCCTGAGGCCTGGCAATCTCCGCCAGTCTTTCGCGGACCTTTGTCAGCATCTCCCGGGTGACATCCTCAATGGGCTGACCCGCATTGACATTCACGGTGCGCGCACCGTCCGGTCCTGCGTACAAGGCCTCATATGCCTCAAAAGTGCGTACAAAGAAGCTGTCCTGCTCACGCTCAAGGCGGTCCGGCACCGAGACATTCAGGCGCCTTGCCAGTGCCTCATGCGGCTCCATCCTCAGGTAGACGGTAAGATCCGGCATGCAATGTTCCGTCGCCCAGGCATTGAGTGCACGGATACGGTCCGTCCCCAGTCTGCGCCCGCCGCCCTGGTAGGCAATGGACGAGTCCACATACCGGTCACAGATAACCAGTTCGCCCCGGTCAATTGCCGGCTGAATCAGCGCGCGCGCATTCTGGGCGCGGCTCGCCGCATACAGATAGGCCTCTGTTACATCCCGGATCTCACTGTTTGCAGGGTCCAGGATAAGGTTCCGGATCTTTTCTGCAACCTCATCCCCGCCAGGTTCCCGGGTCATGGTAATGCGCCATCCCAGGCGGCGCATTTCCTCTATCAGGGCAGCCTGCTGCGTCGATTTTCCGCAGCCGTCCACGCCCTCCATGGAGAAAAAGAGTCCCGGTGCGCGCGGCAGATCCCCGAGCAGCACATCTGCTGCCTCTATTGGCGTTGCCACCGCGGCAAAGGCCTCC
>JAFSZW010000507.1 GCA_017458865.1 Clostridia bacterium | reverse complement strand
GATGGACACAATGGCGGTCATTGAAGGGGATCCAGAGATGAACGCCAAGCTGCAGCTCTTTGACGGCAAGGTCAAGGACGGTCATGCCCCCGGACTCAGTCAGGAAGACCTGGCAGCCTATGTAATTGCCGGCATCACCACGGATCATGAGGGGACCACCTACGAGTACATCATGCGCGAGCGCTCCATGGGCATGTTCTGTCATATCCGTGAGGGCAGTGCCGCCAGGAACCTTGAGAGCATTGTCAAGGGCATTGTGGAAAACAATACCAACACGGAAGGATTCTGTTTCTGCACAGATGACCGTCACATTGAGGACATTATCCGCGAGGGTGACATTGACAACAATGTCCGCAAGGCGGTCAGCATGGGCATCAGCCCCATCGCGGCGATCAAGATGGCAACCATCCAGCCTGCACGCTGCTATGGTCTGCGCAGAACCGGTGCCGTCGCACCGGGCTTTGACGCCGACCTGGTCGTCTGGGACTCGCTCAAGGAATTCAATGCGCAGATGGTTTTCTATAATGGCCGCCGCATTGATGACATGCTGCGCATCAAGCCAAATCCGTGTCCGCCGCAGCTGCTTGATACCGTCCATCTGGCGCAGATTGATCCCAGGAAGCTTGTGATCAATCCCAACGGTGCTGAGTTCCCCGTCATACGGATGATTCCGGGCGAAATCCTCACCGAGCGGGTTGACATGGTGCTGCCGGGCACTGAAAACGGCGGCGATTTCGTCCCGAACGGCGAGGTCGACAAGATCGCAACCTTTGAGCGCCATCACTACACCGGCAAGATTGGCGTCGGCGCAGCGGTCGGATTCGGTATCCGGGGCGGTGCCATTGCATCCTCCGTTTCCCATGATAGCCACAACATCATCGCCATCGGCGACAACGATGAGGACATTCTCATTGCAGTCAGGGAACTGGAACGGACGCACGGCGGCTATACCATCGTGGAGAACGGGAAGGTTTACGATACCCTCGAGCTTCCGATCATGGGTCTGATTTCTGACCGCAGCTACAGCTACGTGAGCAAGAAAGTGCGGCGGATGACAACCAAAGCGCACAAGATGGGTGTCCCGAAAGATATGGAGCCCTTTGTCACGCTGTCCTTTATGGCACTGCCGGTCATCCCGGAGATTCGCTGTCTGCCGCGGGGCATCTTCTCCGTCACAGACTGGAAGTTCCTGACCAATTCCTGATCTCTGTTCTCACTGATGAACCCCAAAAAACAAAGCGAATCCCCCGCGTAAGTGGGGGATTCGCTGCACGGGCTGTTCGCTAAGAGACATTCACCCGCTATTGGCAGTATCAGGTGAACCTTTCTGCTTTCCTGAATTATCCAATGCTGGTTACAGACAGCGCTTTCTCTGCACCAGGAATGTGTTGCCTTGCGGTTTTCGACTTTGAAGGGGAATCTCAAAACAATGGAAGGATTTGCTGTTTATTATATTCTGGTCAATATTGTCTGCGTAATTGTGTTCGGTATTCTGCTGTTTCATAATCATTTCAGCATTGACCGGCAGGAAAAGCAGATCAAGTTTGATCATGCGCTGATTGCGTCAATGTGTTATTTCGTGACGGATATATTCTGGGCAGCAATTGTATCCGGGATGGTTCCCAAAACGCTGTATACCGTGGTCATCAACACGTTCCTGATTTATCTGTTCATGGTTGCGATAACATATACCTGGCTTCAGTATGTTCTCGCTGTCCTGCAGATGCCTCACCGGAACCGCAGGATAAACAGGTTTGCCATGATTTTTCCGTTTCTGATTTCCACG
>JAFSZW010000506.1 GCA_017458865.1 Clostridia bacterium | reverse complement strand
GTGCCGGCGGCACCCTGCTGACCGGCAAAACTGCCATGGACGGCATCACCTTTGCCCTTGCCGGGGAGGCAGCACTATGACGCTTCGCACCGGATTTACAACAGGCAGCTGCGCGGCTGCCTGCGCACTTGCCGCCTGCCTGTGGCAGACAAGCGGCGAGGCGCCATCCCTTGTCCGGATCACGCTGCCGGATGGCACCGTTTACACACCTGAAATCCACACGCTTGACAGGTATCGCTGCAGTGTCTTCAAGGATGCCGGTGATGATCCCGACATCACAGACGGCTGCGAGGTCTGGGCCGAGGTCACGCCAGGCACAGGTGACGGGCCTGTCACTTTCGCAGCCGGTGAAGGCGTCGGCATCATCACAAAACCCGGACTCAAGCTGCCGCCCGGCGAGGCGGCAATCAATCCCGTTCCGCGGCAGATGATAGAGCAGGCCGTACGCACTGTGTACCCCACCCGTAGCCTGCGCGTAACAGTCGGCATAACCGGCGGGCGTGAACTTGCCGTGCGGACGTTCAATCCGCGCCTCGGCATAACCGGCGGCCTGTCCATTCTGGGCACCACGGGCATCGTGCATCCCATGAGCGAGTCCGCCCTCATTGAAACCATCCGCCTGGAATGCGAAATGCACCGCGCTGCCGGCCTCGAGGCACTCTGCTTCGTATTCGGCAGCCAGGGGGAATCCGCCATTAACGCACTCAGGCCGGATCTGCAGTGCGTGCAGATCAGCAACTTTGTCGGCAGTGCGCTGGATATTGCTGCAGAACTGGGCTTTTCCCGCATTCTGCTGGCCGGACAGCCGGGAAAGCTGGTCAAGGTTGCCGGCGGATGCATGCAGACGCACAGCAAATACGGTGATGGACGCAGAGAAACGCTCTGTGCACATCTCGCCCTCATGGGCACCCCGGCAGACCTGCTTAAGACCGTCATGTCGGCAACTACCCTGGACAGCCTGATTCCCATCATCCACAGCAGCGGTCTGAGCGCCGTCTTTCCGCGTCTTTGCCAGTCCGCCTGCCGCTATATGAGCGAACGGGCCGCGCGCATTCCTTCTTCGCACCTTAAAACAGGTGCCATGATGCTAGATGGTGCCGGTCATATAATAGGGGAATACCATGAATCATAAACTGCACATCTACACCGGGGACGGCAAAGGCAAAACGACCGCTGCCATGGGCCTTGCGCTGCGCAGCCTCGGGCATGGCAACCGGGTTCTTGTCGCCCAGTTCCTCAAGGATGGGAAATCCGGTGAACTGTCTGCCCTGGCTGCGCTGCATGCGGATATTATGACTGCCCCGCCCGTTCCCGGTTTTACCTTCCGGATGAACGATAATGAGCGCGCCAGCGCCGCATCTGAGCAGACCGAATTTGCCCGCCAGGTCATGGCGCGTATCCCGCTCCTGAACCCGGATACCATCATCCTGGATGAGCTGAACACTGCGGTCAGCACGCATATGATTGACCTGGATACTGCGCTTGCGCTGATTGAGGTTGCCCTCAGGTCCGGCGAAACCGTATCCACCGGGCGCGGTGCCCCGCAGGCATTCCTTGACCGCGCCGACTACATCAGCCGGATCACAGCCGAGCGCCATCCCTACAAAACCGAAAAACTACCCGCACGCAAAGGAGTGGAATGGTAATGAACCCAATGGCAATTGAGCAGCAGAGCATGGCGATCATCGAATCAGAACTGCAAACAGAATTGCCAGATGAGATAAAACCCATTGTCATGCGCGTCATCCATGCCACCGCGGATTTCAGTTTTGCGGACACGCTCACCTTTACGCCTGGCATTGTAAACAGGATGCGCGCGCTCATCACGCAGGGCGCAGCAATCATCACAGATACGAATATGGCCCTGGCTGGCATCAACAAATCAGCGCTTGCACGCGCCGGCGCAACCGCCATGTGTTCCATGGCCAGTGAAAGTGTCGCTGAAATTGCCCGGGCGCGCGGCGAAACCCGTGCCCGGATCTGCATGGAGCAGGCGCTTTCCCTGCCTGGCCCCCGTCTGCTGGTCTGCGGCAATGCGCCAACTTTCCTGTTCCCTCTCATTGAGCAGGCAGAAGCGCATCGCGACATTCCGGAAGACCTTGCGGTCATCGGCGTCCCGGTAGGGTTTGTCAATGTCATCGAAGCCAAGGAACGGCTCCTTGCAAGCAATGTTCCCTGCATTGTCGCCAGAGGCCGCCGCGGCGGCAGTACGGTTGCGGCGGCCATTGTCAATGCACTGCTTTATGGCATTCCGGGGGTACGCACATGAGAATCCTGCTTGCCGGCACCGGCAGCGGGTGCGGCAAAACCACCGCCGCCATTCTTGTCATGGCTGCCCTCGTACGCCGGGGGCTTAATGTCGCACCCTTCAAGGCCGGCCCGGACTATATTGATCCTGAGTTTCACACCCTGGTCTGCCAGCGTCCTTCCCACAATCTGGACAGCTGGCTCATGCAGGACAGCACGATGCAGCGCCTCCTCGCACAGGATGCCGACATCTGCGTCATAGAGGGCGTCATGGGCTACTATGACGGACTGGATCCGGTTACCCTTCGCTGCTCCACCTGGGAAATCTCCGCCAGAACACAAACGCCGGTCATCCTCGTCGTGGATGCTGCCGGCAGTGCTGCCAGCGTTGCCGCGACGGTGCTCGGCTTTAAGACGCTCCGGCCGGACAGCCAGATCGCCGGCGTACTGGTCAACCGGGTATCCGGCGAGCGGCACTACATGCTCATCCGGGACGCCGTCAGGCACTATACAGGTCTTCCCTGCATCGGGTATCTGACCCGGCACACGCAGCTTGAACTGCCCAGCCGCCACCTGGGACTGGTGCCGGCAGTGGAAACGCCGGATCTTCATGGACGCATTCTCTGTGCCGCAGAGGCAGCCGAAAAGACGCTGGATCTTGACCTGCTCCTCTCGCTTGCCTCAACCGCGCCCGACCTGCCCATGCCGGCACCCGTCACCGCAGACGGTTTCAGCGGCTACCGGATCGGCATCGCCAGAGATGAGGCTTTCCACTTCTATTACGAGGACAATCTTGACATGCTCCGCCGCTCCGGCATGGAACTCTGCTTCTTCTCCCCGCTCCATGACAGCGCCCTGCCGAAAGGCCTTGACGGGCTCTATCTGGGCGGCGGCTATCCCGAGCTGTATACAGGTCCGCTCTCCGCCAACCGCACAATGCTCATGAGCATCCATGATGCGCTTTCAGGCGGCCTGCCCTGTTACGCAGAGTGCGGCGGACTCATGTACCTCGGCCAGTCCATTGACGGCGTCAGCATGACCGGCTTCCTGCCTGTTTCCTGCCGGATGACGGACCGGCTGCAGCGTTTTGGATATGTCACTGTCACAGACACCACCGGTCTGACCTTCCCGGCACATGAATTCCATCATGCCGCCGTAACACCCCTTTCAGATGCCCGGACAGCCTATACGATCAGGAAGGCGTCAAATCCGGATAATGTCTGGTCCTGCGGTTATACGCGCTTAAATACCCTTGCGGCCTTTGCCCACGTTCACTGGGGGGACAGGCCCGAGCTGATCCGGAGGTTTTTCGCATGATTCACGGTGGAAATGTCTGGCGCGGACAACATCCTGCCAGCTGGCTGGACTTCTCCGCCAATCTGCGGCCGGAGGGCCCGCCCGAATGGGTAATGGATGTGCTCCGGCAATCCATCCAGGACACCCGCTATTATCCGGACCCTGAAATGCGTGCCGCACGCACCGGACTTGCCGCCTTCCTGGGACTCCCGGTGACGCATGTGCTCCCGACTGCCGGCGGCGCAGCGGCCATAGACCTCGTACTCAGCAGACAGGACGGTACGGTTTTTGTAAACCCCATCACATTCGGCGAATACGCAGAGCGTGCCCGGATACACGGCCGTCCTGTCACAACCATTCCCGTCCCGGGAACAGCCCTGCCTGTGCATCCCGGGGACACCGTCATCCTCTGCAATCCGAACAACCCCACCGGTAAGGTTCTCCCTGCCGACAGGGTGCTTGACCTCAACAGATCCATCTCAGCATCCGGCGGCGAGTTCATCGTGGATGAGGCCTTCATCGACTTTTGTCCTGAAAACAGCGTGCGTCAATCTGTTTCTGATTCCCTGACGATTATCGGTTCCCTGACAAAGCTCCTTGGCATCCCAGGCATTCGCCTCGGCTATATTGCCGGCACACCTGAGATGGTTTCATCGCTCAGTGCACGCCAGCTTCCATGGAGCCTTAACACAATGGCCGCGGCCATTGCTGCCGCCCTGCCGGATCATGTGGAAGACATCCAGGCAGACATCCGCCTGAACGCCCAGCGGCGGGATCGCTTTGCCTCGGCACTCCGGTCTCTTGGCGCCGAGGTATCCGCATCCGCCGC
This sequence comes from Clostridia bacterium, assembly GCA_017458865.1. Taxonomy (GTDB): domain Bacteria; phylum Bacillota; class Clostridia; order Christensenellales; family Aristaeellaceae; genus Ventricola. The sequence goes on along the minus strand of JAFSZW010000506.1, from coordinate 5,228 downwards.
CAATTTTCTCCTGGTCCGCTTCCCCCGCAGCATGCAGCCTGCCGTCCCCCTGCTGAGATCCCGCGGCATCCTGGTGAGGGACTGCACCTCGTTCGGCCTGGATGACTGCTGCCTGCGGCTCGCTGTCCGGCTGGATGAGGAAAACGAATGTCTGACTGAGGAACTGCGCACATGGCTAAAACACTGATATTTGGCGGCACGACAGAGGGCCGCTTGGCACTCCTTGAGGAACAGGACGCCGTTGTCTCCGTAACCAGCACCTATGCTGCCCGCCTGCTCCCGCCCGGCACGGACTGCCGGATCGGCCGGCTTAATGAGGCCGGCATGCGACATCTCATGCTTGATGTGCAGCCGGAAAGAGTCATAGATGCCACACATCCCTTTGCCGTCAGGGTCAGCGAAAACATCCGTGCCTGCTGCGCAGCACTTGGTGTTCCCTGCATCCGCATAGAACGTCCCGTTGAATCCGGCGCCTGGCGTGACCTCGTCATCCATGCAAAGGATGCCGAGGCGGCTGCACAGATGCTGCAGGATATGGATGGATGCATTCTGCTGACCACCGGCAGCCAGACCCTTCCTGTTTATACGCAGGCTGTCCCGTCCGACCGGCTCTATGTCCGTGTTCTACCGACCATGGATGCACTCACGCGCTGCCAGGATGCCGGCATTGAACCCGCACACATCATCGCCATGCAGGGACCGTTTACGGAGGCATTCAATGCAGCGCTGTATGATTTTCTCGATATCCAGGTAATGGTCACCAAGGATTCCGGTGCCGCCGGCGGTGTCGCCCAGAAAGTCCTGCCGGCGCTTGCCCGAGGAATGGACGTCATCCTGATCGACCGGCCACAAGCCATCTGACCTGCAAAGCCTAACCATCCGGCATGCACAGGAAACCCGTTCCGCACGGTTGCTCGCTGGATTCCACGCTGTCTCAGCAATACCCATATTCACCCGTCCGGCATACCTGCCGGCGGGAATCTGAACGGAGGTACGAAATGCGCGGTAAATGTCTCATGATTCAGGGCACAGCCTCCTCTGTCGGCAAGAGCGTTCTATGCGCTGCACTGCTCCGGATCCTTAGCCAGGACGGCATCCGCTGCGCGCCGTTCAAAGCACAGAACATGGCGCTCAATTCTTTTGTCACCCGTGACGGGTTTGAGATGGGCCGCGCGCAGGTCACGCAGGCACAGGCTGCCGGCCTTGAGCCGGATATCCGGATGAATCCAGTCCTCCTCAAGCCGACTGGGGACCGACGCAGTCAGGTCATCGTGGACGGACGGCCCATTGGCAGTATGACTGCGATGGAATATCACCTGTATAAGCCGGAGCTCCGCGAACGGATAAAGGCCACATATGAATCCCTTGAACGCGAGGTGGACTGCGTCATCCTGGAGGGTGCAGGCAGTCCGGCGGAAATAAACCTCAAGGAGGGTGACATTGTTAATATGAGCATGGCAGAGGCTGCAGACGCCCCGGTTATCCTGGTTGGGGATATCAACCTGGGCGGTGTCTTTGCCTCCCTGCTCGGCACGGTCATGCTGCTTTCCGATGATGAACGCCGGCGTGTAAAGGGAATTATCATCAACAAATTCCGCGGCGACGTCAAAATCCTTGAACCCGGCCTTCGGATGCTTGAGGACCGCATCCACATTCCCGTCCTGGGCGTAGTGCCCTGGATGGATGTAGAACTCGAGGATGAGGACAGCGTAACCGAACGCTTTCACCGTGCCACCGGGCACGGCGACCTGCGCGTATCCGTTGTGCGCCTTCGTCACATTTCCAATTTCACGGATTTCCAGGCGCTGACCCTCCAGCCCGGGGTTGAGGTCCGGTATGCCGAACGGCCATCTGATCTTGACGATTCGGATATCATCATCCTCCCCGGAACCAAGAATACCATTGAGGACCTCATTGACCTGCGCAACCGCGGACTGGACGCCCCCATCCTCCGCCACGCCAGACGCGGCGGCATGGTTATCGGGATCTGCGGCGGATACCAGATGCTGGGCAGCCGGCTGCTGGACCCGGGTCATGTCGAATCCCATGTTCCGGAGGCTGCAGGACTCGGCCTGCTCGACATGGAGGTCCTTTTCAGCCCGGAAAAGCGTACCGTGCAGTCAACCGGCACCGTTTCCTGCGAATCCGGCTGGCTTGCCGCTCTTTCCGGTGAGCTGCTCGACGGCTATGAGATTCACGCTGGCCTGAGCACATTCGGTCCCGAGGCCATTCCATGGCTTACCATAAACGGACAGGTCGACGGTATCTGCAATCCTGAGCAGAATGTCCTTGGTACATATCTGCATGGCCTGTTTGACGATGGCCGCTTCTTCGCTGCTCTCGCCGCGCACATCCGCAAAGGACCGGCGTTTGCTGACCGCAGTGCCGTCCAGACCCTCGAGGCATTCCGGGAACATGAATTTGACCGGATTGCGGACATCGTGCGTGCCAGCGTTGATATGCCTGCCATTTACCGCATCATCCGTGGAGCAGAATCATCATGAACCTTCTATTCATTCCCGCGCTGGCGGCCGGCTGCCTGCTTGACGCTCTCCTTGGCGACCCCGAATGGCTCTACCATCCCGTTTGCATCATTGGAAAGTACATCTCCTTTGCAGAGCGTACCCTCCGCGCCCGCGGTCACCTGCGCCGCGGGGCTGTCCTCCTGACCGCCTCAACCGTCTGCCTCACCATGCTCGCCGTTGCCTTTATCCTGCTCCTGCTCCGCCGCCTTGGCACCATTCCATGGTTTATCGGCATGGCACTGCTTGACTGGATGGGCCTCGCCGCTCACTCCATGATCCGCGAAGCGCGGGGTGTCGAGGCAGCCCTGTCAAGAGGCGTTGAGGCAGGACGGCATCAGGTTGCACGCATTGTAGGCCGGGATACTGCCTCCCTTGATGAGCAGGAGATCATAAGGGCAACCGTGGAAACGGTCGCCGAAAACACGACAGACGGTGTCATCTCCCCGATGCTCTATGCTGCCATAGGCGGGCCTGTCCTGCTCTGGGGCTTTAAGGCTGCCTCAACGCTTGATTCCATGGTCGGATACATGGATGAACATTACCGGGACATTGGGTGGAGCAGCGCCCGCCTTGATGACCTGCTCAATTACATACCGGCCCGCCTGACCGCCCTGCTCATGATTCTCTCTGCCTTTCTGACCGGGCTTGACGGCCAAAATGCCTTCCGCATCGTATGCCGGGACCACAGCAATCATCTGAGTCCCAACTGTGCGTGGAGCGAATCCGCTGCCGCAGGTGCGCTGCATATCCAGCTCGGCGGCACCCACACCTATTTTGGCAAACCCGTTGAGAAACCCACAATTGGGGATAACGACCGCCCCGCAGAGCTGCGCGACATCCGAAAGACCTGCCGCCTCCTTGCCGTCTCAGCCGCGCTGCTCATGGCCGCACTGATTCTTCTTTACATCTGGATGGGAAAACAATGACAATCTCCGTAAAACCTCTCTCTGAGGATGCCCGTCAGGCATCCCATGATCGCTGGAACCACGTTGCCAAGCCACTTAAATCGCTTGGCCGTTTCGAGCAGATGATCTCAGATATCGCCGCCATCCAGGGAACGGCGGATGTTTCCCTTTCGCCCCGCTGCGTCCTCGTCTTCTGCGGCGACCACGGTGTCGTCCGCCGGAATATCTCACAAAGCACCAGTGATGTCACACGGCGCGTAGCAGAGACAGTCGCCTGCGGCAGCTCCAACATCAACCTGATGGCCAGGTGCGCTCACGCTGACGTTCTTGCCATTGACATGGGGATGGTCGAGCCGCTCAATCTGCCCCAGATCATCCTGCGGCGTCACGGAAACGGGACAAACGACATATCCGCAGGCCCTGCCATGACAGTTGCCCAGGCAGAGGCCGCCATTCAGGACGGAATCGCACTCGTCGGTGACATGCAAAGCCGCGGCTACAAACTCATTGCGACCGGCGAAATGGGGATCGGAAATACCACCAGTGCTGCCGCGCTGGCCTGCGCACTTCTGGATGTCCCCGCCGAAACCGCCGCCGGGCGCGGCGCCGGCCTATCCGACGCTGGCCTTGAGCGGAAAAAGACCGTCATCCGTGAGGCGCTTGCCGTCAACAAATCGCTTCTCTTTGATCCTGTTTCCTGCCTTGCTGCACTTGGCGGCTTTGAGATTGCCGGTATGACCGGCGCTTTCCTTGGCGGCGCAAAATACGGCATACCCATCGCGATTGACGGCGTCATATCAGCCGTTGCGGCACTGTTGGCTGCGCGCATCTGCCCTCAGGCGCGTGCCTTTATGCTTCCCTCCCATATGGGACGTGAACCCATCTCCTCCCACCTGATGGACGCACTCGGCCTGCAGCCCGTCATCTATGGTGACCTGGCGCTGGGCGAGGGCACCGGTGCTGTCATGCTCTTCCCGCTCCTGGATATGGCACTGAGCGTTTACAGCGGGACTCACACCTTCGAGGCGCTCCACATGGAGGCGTATACCCCTCAGGGAGGCCAGTCATGACACTTCTTGTAACAGGCGGCAGCGGGAGCGGCAAATCCGTCTGGGCGGAAAAGACCATTCATGCGCTCTATCCAGGACATAAGATCTATCTGGCAACCATGCAGTCATCTGATCCCGAATCCACGAAGCGCATTCTGCGGCACCGCCGCCAGCGTGAGGGACTCGGGTTTGAGACCATTGAGTGCCCGCTTAATCTTGCATCTGTCCAAATCGACTCGGATGCGTCTGTGCTGCTTGAGGATATTCCCAACCTCCTGGCAAACGAAATGTTCGGCGGCGGCGATTATACGCGCATCCTGCCGGATCTCCATGCCCTGGCCAGAAAATGTAGACACCTGTTCATGGTCACCAATGACGTGTTTTCTGACGGTGTCCGCTATTCCGACGAAACCGCGCTCTATATGCAGCGCCTCGGCGTGCTCAACCAGGCGCTGACCTGCCTTGCTGATACCGTCACTGAAGTCGTTTATTCCATTCCGGTTTATATCAAAGGCAGCCGCCTTTGACCTGAGAATTCATATCAAAAAGCGCGTTATTTCGAAATATTTTTATAAAAACTGTCAAGCGAATTTTGTCAATCTGACATTGTCCGGATTCTGCCGGTATGAACAGATAAAGCTCAGTCCGGAAATCAAATGGGAAACACACATGCTCTCCTTCTCCCTGCTTTGCATTTTGCAAAAACTGTCAAGCGAATTTTGTCAATCTGACATTGTCCGGATTCTGCC
>JAFSZW010000505.1 GCA_017458865.1 Clostridia bacterium | reverse complement strand
GGATTACACAATCAGTCAGATCGATCCGAGAATCTACAGCTCGTTCATTGAGCATCTCGGACGTGCGGTATATGGCGGCATCTATGAGCCCGGCCATCCCATGGCGGATGAGCAGGGATTCCGCAGGGATGTCCTTGAGAAGGTCCGGGAGATCGGCGTGCCGCTGGTCCGCTATCCGGGCGGCAATTTTGTTTCCGGCTTCAACTGGGAGGATTCTGTTGGCCCGCGCGACAAGCGCCCGAAGCGGCTGGACCTTGCGTGGTTTACGACGGAGAGCAATGCGGTTGGCATGCATGAATTCGCTGACTGGGCAGAGAAGGCCGGCAGCAATGTGATGTACGCGATCAACCTCGGCACGCGCGGCCCGGAACAGGCAAGGGATATCGTGGAGTACGCAAACCACAGGGGCGGCTCAAAGTTCTCTGATATGCGCATTGCCAATGGCAGGAAAGAACCGCTTGGTTTCAAGGTCTGGTGCCTTGGCAATGAGATGGACGGTCCCTGGCAGATGGGACGCAAGACGGCCTATGAGTACGGCCGGATTGCCAATGAATCTGCCAAGATGATGAAGTGGGTGGACCCGAGCATTGAGCTGGTGGCCAGCGGCTCCTCATCATCTGAAATGCCGACGTTCGGTGACTGGGAGCTGACCATGCTGAATGAGTGCTACGAGAACATCGACTATGTCTCGCTGCACCGGTATTATGGAAATCCGACTGCGGATACGCCGGGCTTCCTGGCCAGAACCATGGATCTGGATGCGTTCATCCATACCGTTGTCTCCATCTGCGATGCGGTCAGGGGCAAGAAGCATCTCAAAAAGCAGGTCAACCTGTCCTTTGATGAGTGGAATGTCTGGTATCATTCCCGTGAGCAGGACGATGAGATCTGGAAGCAGGAAAAGTGGGGGCCGGCCCTGCCGCTGCTTGAGGACGTCTATAATTTCGAGGATGCGCTGCTCGTCGGTTCCATGCTGATCACCTTCCTGCGGAATGCGGACAGGGTCAAGATTGCCTGCATGGCACAGCTGGTGAACGTCATTGCGCCCATCATGACGCGCAACGGCGGCGGATGCTGGGCACAGACCATCTTCTATCCCTACATGCACGCCTCCCGCTATGGCCGCGGCACAGCGCTTCGCGCTCTGGTGGATTCCCCGGTCTATGACTGCAAGGATTACACGGATGTGCCGTATATTGATGCGACGGCGACCGTGGATGATGACGGGAACGTGACGGTCTTCTGCGTAAACCGTGACATGAGTGATGAGTACATGCTGGATGTGGATCTCCGCTCCTTTGGTGAGCTGCGTCTCAGCGAGCACATTCTCCTGCATCATGATGACGTGAAAGCAGTCAATACCGAGGCAAATCCGGACAATGTTCGTCCGGTTGCAGGCCCCGGCGGCACCGTGGCGGACGGAAGGGCCGAGGTCCGGATTCCGGCCCTCAGCTGGAATGTCCTGCGGTTTACAAAGGCATAATGAAAGCCGGGCTTTGCCCGGCTTTCTGCTTAATGCAGGACTTGCAGGTTTCGGGAACTGGGCATATGTCCCGGGAAAAGGCAGATGGAGGTGTGTATGCACAGGATTACGGTCAGACCGGCGTGTGTCCGGTTTACACGGGATATCAAGCTGTACGGTCATTTTATTGAGCATTTTCACAGGCAGATTTACGGCGGCATCTATGATCCCGGGAATCCGCTCTCAGATGCGGATGGGTTCAGGGAAGATGTGCTCTCTGCCATGCGGCAGATTCATGTCCCGGTGCTCAGGTGGCCGGGCGGCTGCTTTGTTTCGGCCTATCACTGGCAAAAAGCTGTGGGCCCAACACGGACACCGTTCTTTGATAAAGCCTGGCGCGTAGAGGATCCGGCGACATTCGGAACGCATGAGTACATTAAACTGTGCCGGAAACTTGGTTGCGAGCCGTATATCTGCACCAATGCTGGGACGGGCACTGCAGAGGAGATGAGTGACTGGCTTGAGTACTGCAACCTGGAATCCGAGGGCGAGTTTGCCCGGATGCGTATTCAAAACGGTGCCCGGGAGCCGTTTGGCGTCAGGTACTGGAGCATAGGCAATGAGAATTACGGCGCCTGGGAGATCGGGGCAAAGGAGGCGGGTGAGTGGAGCCGGCTGGTCACAGAGTCCGCCAAGATGATGCGCCGCGTAGATCCGTCAATTGAGCTGAGCGCGGCGGCACTGGCAGATGTTGAATGGAATGTGGCGCTGCTCCGGCGTGCCGGGCCCTATCTCAGATGGATTTCCATCCATAAGTACTGGAACCTCATGGCAGAGGAGAATGACTTTGCGGACTACGGACAGGTGCTTGCCTATACCAATGACCTTGAGACGGATATCATGCGGGTACGGGGGCTGCTGACGGCATTCGGGCTTGAAAAGCGCATCAGGATTGCCTGTGATGAATGGAATCTGCGCGGCTGGCATCACCCGAGGGTACTCTCTGTCGAGCAGGGCATCGCGAAAGAGGAATACCTTTCCCCACGTGATCTGAATGACCGCAATGAGGATTACACCATGGCGGATGCCGTTTTTTCTGCATGCTATCTCAATGCCATTAACCGCAATGCGGATATTGTCGGGATGGCCTGCTTTGCGCCGGCAGTCAATACCCGGGGATGCATCTTTACCTGGCAGGATGGGATTGTTCTGCGGAGCACCTATCATGTCTTTGACCTGTATACGAATCACCTCGGGGATGAGATCCTGGATACCTGGGAGACGGGTGCTGAGTCCATGGATGTGACCGGGAAGGACGGACACAGGGAACAGGTCGGTACTTTGGATGTCCTGGCGACGCGGGACAGCCGGGACGGGCACGTCGCCCTGGCAGCAGTCAACAAGCATCCCTGCGAAATGCAGACACTTGAGATCTGCATGGACAGCATGAGCGGGAAGGCGTATCGGGTCCTGACGGTCAATGGCGACAGTGTGGATGCCTTTAATGACATCAATCACACAGGCGTCATGCTGACTGAGGGCGCGTGGACAATGCCTGACGGACCTGCCTTTGCTGTTCAGCTTGCTCCGCATTCCGTGAATGTCATTGAGTTTGAGACATGATGGACACTCCATCCGGGAAAGTTGCCTGCAAAGTACATGAGGAGAACGCTTTTCGAATGGAAAAAAGAGGCGGGATCGTGTATAATCAACGGCACGGCAGTTGCCGCAGGCATCGTTTTCTGTTTCTGAGGAGGTTTATATGGCACTTCACGTCATGGAGGAGGCTAACCGCTGTCTCGGGTGTAAAAAGCCACGCTGTCAGGAAGGCTGCCCCATTCATACCAATATACCTGAGGTTATCCGCCTGCTGAAGGCGGGCAGACTGAATGATGCAGGCTGGATGCTCTTTGAGAACAATCCGCTGACTACGGTCTGTTCACTGGTCTGCAATCATGAAAAGCAGTGCGAGGGACACTGTGTCCGCGGCATCAAGGAGGCACCGGTGCATTTCTCGATCATCGAGAACTACATTTCCTCAACGTATGCCAACCAGATGGTGCGCGGCCCGGCCGAGTGGAACGGACGGAAAGCAGCGGTAATCGGGGCCGGACCTGCCGGCCTCACGATTGCCATCATCCTTGCCAGGTACGGCTATGGCGTCACGATTTTCGACAGCCGGGACAAGATCGGCGGCGTACTCAGGTATGGCATCCCGGATTTCCGTCTGCCGGATTCGGTTCTGGATGATATGGCCTACCGCCATCTTGAACTGAAGGGGATTCAGTTCCGTCCGAATACGTATATCGGCAGCGCGATCACAATTGACGATCTGTTCCGTGACGGATATCAGAGCGTATTCGTCGGTGCGGGCCTCTGGAAGCCCAACCGGCTGAATGTGCGCGGCGAGAGCCTCGGACATGTGACGTACGCGATCAACTATCTGGCCAGTCCGAATGCGTTCCGGCTGGGTGAGCGGATCATGGTCATCGGCACGGGCAACTCGGCCATGGACTGTGCCAGAACCGCAGTGCGCAAGGGCGCGAAGTTTGTGACCTGTGTCAACCTGACGGATACTCTGACGGCCAGTCAGTACGAGTCCAGCTACGCAAAGCTGGAGGGCGTCGAGTTCATCATGAACAAGTGCACGGTGGAGATCCAGGAAAAGGGCGTTGTCCTGGCAGACAGCCACGTGGATGAGAATGGGAAGATCAGCCCGATCCCCGGCACAGAGAAGCTTTATCCCTGCACCGGCGTGATCATTGCGGTCAGCCAGGGTGCAGAGAGCAATCTGGTGACAACCACCAAAGGCATTGATACCAGCAAGCGCGGCCTGCTGACAGTGGACGCGGACGGACATACCAGCCGACCGGGCGTCTTTGCAGCCGGCGATGCGACCAGCGGTGCCAGGACAGTTGTTGAGGCTGTCGCCAACGGCAAACGCGTGGCTGAGGCGATGCATGAGTACATGCAGACGTTGCCGATGCCGGTATTTACGGACTATCCGGACATTCCTGTTGCGGAAACGGTGGAAGCGGCTGCTCAGGCAGAACAGCTTGTGTGATTTTGATTAACAGAGGGACTGAAAACGGTCCCTCTTTTGTTGTCTCTGCCAGATGAAGGGTACTTGAAAATTGACATCTGCGGCTTTATAATGACAGCAGCAATTCAACACAAGGAGTATGTGTTTGGCAGAAAACTTACTATTACGGACAATGCCCGCAGGAATGGCAGAAGGAGCACAAATATGAAACGCATAATTGCACTGCTTATCTGTTTGCTGATCGTTTTTCCTGCAGTCTGTACTGCAGCAGCCGGGACAGAGATTTCCCTCTGGACGTATCCAATCGGCTCATGGGCCAATGAGAAAACGGTTGAGGAAATCATAGCCAGATTTAACAGCGTGCACCCTGAGATCACGGTAAAGGTTAAGTGTCTTGACTATGCAACCGGTGACGCACTGGTAGACGAGGCCATTGCAGCCGGCAATCCACCGGATATTATCATGGAAGGACCGGAGCGTCTGGTGGCCAACTGGGGTGCCGACGGCAGGATGCTGGACCTCTCGGATATGTGGACGGATGTCCTTGAGGATATAAGAACCGCCAGCCTGGCTGTTGTCTCTGCCTGCCGGAATACGGAGGGAAAATACTATGTTTATCCGCTCTGCATGACGGTTCACTGTATGGTCATTAACCGCAATGTCTTTGAGGCGGCAGATGCCATGCAGTATGTGGATGAGCTGATGCATACCTGGACAACAGATGACTTTATCAGCGCGCTAAAGGCACTGAAAGCGGCCGGCTATGAGACGGGCGTCGTCTATTGCGGAGGACAGGGCGGCGACCAGGGCACCCGCGCGCTGGTGACCAACCTTTATTCGGGTGCTTTTACGGATGAGGATCATACGAGGTATACGCTGGATGATGAGCGGAACATCCGGGCACTCAAACTGCTGCAGAACCTTGTCAGTGAGGGCTTGCTGACTGCGGATGATACGACGGTGGCGAGTGATGAGATCGCCCGGTTCTGCCACGGCAAAACGTCCATTGAGTTCTGCTGGAACGCATCATCTGCCCTTTCCAACAAACTGAGCATGGATGCAAGCGTCGATGCATTCCCCATCGCGTTCCCAACAGATAATGGCATCCCGGAACTGCAGGGCGGCATATGGGGATTTGGCATTTTCGATAACGGCGATTCGGCGCGTGCGGAAGCTGCAAAAACCTTTATCCGGTATGTCTGCGATGACCCGAAACAGTCGGCAGACAGCGTGTATGAGTCCGGTTTCTTCCCGACCAGAGAATCCCTTGGGGATATCTATTCGGGAACGGACAGGGCTGATAATGCGGAATTTGCCATTTTCCAGCCTTTCCTCGGCGATTACTATCAGGTGACGCGGGACTGGCCGGAACAACGCAGCGCATGGTGGCAGATGCTCCAGCAGATATTCAGTGGTACAGATGTGGAAAGTGCCGTAGATGTTTACATGAAAACAGTAAACCCTTAAGGATAATCCACACAGTATCTGTGGATGAGTGAAAAGAACGAACGGCTTCGCATGATTCGCGAAGCCGCTTGTCTATGTTTTGGGCTTTCTGAGATGTCCGGCCTTCCAGGCGGCAATGCTCTCCTGCATGGTCGGACCGATATGGTATTTCTCCCGGAAGGCGCCGATGGTGGCGATGCCCTCGGATGAGACCGGCTGAGTCCATTTCTTCGAGTACATGTGATGCTGCATCATGACGTAGCGGATGGGCTCGTCCACATAGCAAAGCAGGAAAACAAGCAGGAATGGTGCATGGAAGACATCGTTGGCAATGTGGATGATGGGCTGGACGAGCAGGAACATGAAGAGGATTTCCAGCAGTGAACCAAAGGCGGAATCGCCTGCTGACCGGTAAGTATCGTTCATGCACCAGTTTTGCATGCGGATGAGGGCGACAGAGCAGTAGATGATGAGCATGCCGGTAGCAATCCTGAAAGAAGGACCGGAGAGACCCATCATGTGTAATATGGGCGTATGGAGGGCGATCAGGCAGAGACCGACGATGCCGATCATGCCGCAGCAGAGGTAGATGAGCCGCCAGCCGCGCGAATAGGCCTCCTCATGGTTGCCGGCACCGACTTCCTTGCCGACCAACACGCTTGCAGCGCTGGAAAAGCCGCCGAAGAACCCGATGACCATGCCCTCAAGTGTCCGAAGTACCGCAGTTGCGGCAATGGCCTCATCGACCTGGTGACCAAGAACGATGTTGATCATCGTGTTGCCGATGCCGATAAAGACTTCGTTGAGGAGGATCGGGAAGCATTTCTGAATATAGTCCCGAATCAGGGCGATGCTCCAGCGGAAATGTGAGCGGAACTCAAGCACGTACGGGATGCGGTTTTTGTGGATCAGAAGGGCCATGATGAGAACGTTGACGAGGTTGGCAATCACTGTGCCGAGCGCAGCGCCCCGCACACCCATGGCAGGCAGACCGAGCTTTCCGAAGATGAGGATGTAATTGCAGATGCAGTTTGTAACGACGCTTGCAATCCCGCTGACCATGGGAATCTTGACACGCTCTATGGAGCGCAGGAGCGCAGCCATGGCGGAGGCAATAACCTGCAGGGGATATGAAAAGCCAACAATCTGAAGATAGAGAATGCCGATGGCACGGATGTCCGGGCTGTCGGTGTAAAGTGCCATGACAAGTTCAGGATGCATGATGGCAAAGTATCCGAAAAGAATGCCGGGAATCAGCATGAAAGAGAGCGTCAGACCGTAGGAACGCCGGATCCCGTCGTGATTCTGTGCACCCCAGTACTGGGCAAAAAAGAGCATACCGCCCCCGACAAAGCCCCAGTAACTGGAAAACATGAGGGAGGAGAACTGTGCGCAGAGCCCGACAGCACCGACGCTTTTTTCGCCGAGGGAGGCGATCATCATGGTGTCAATCATGCTGCCGGTGGTGGTCAGCAGATTCTGCAGTGCGACAGGAAATGCAAGCGCAGCAATCATGGCGATGAGCTGCCGCAGAGATGTTTTGGATGCGGTACGGTCCATGTGAGTCCCTTTCCAAATGAACGAATCAGATAATGAAACGGCGCATATTCTACCACAACTGAAAGCGGCGGAACAGGGAGGATATGACCATATTTCCTGTTAAAACAGGATTATTTCGCCTTTCCTGCGGACACATGAGTGTCAAATGAAAATGTTAAAAAAATGTCATAATTTCGGGGATAAAGTTAATGATTGCTTCCGTCTTTTATATGAACAAACAAGAGGACAAAGCCTGTTCTGAAAAGGATTGTCGGACTTATTGAATTGTTAAATTTTGTTAACAATTTTGTAACAATTATTTAACAATTTGTGGTCACATAATCTGAAACAGTCCTTTGAGTTGTTCTCGGATTAATTGGAAGATTATCCTTTTGCCCAATAGATGCGGAACAGGATCGATCGGGTAATAAAATATTTTGTAGCAGTGGAGGAAAAGACGTATGAGGAAACATGAAATGCGCATTCTGGGATGGATCATGGTAATGGTCATGATTCTTTCAATCCCTGTATTTGCAGCGGCTGATCCGGAGCGGGTCAGGTAGTCCCGTGATGCATTCAATTCGCTTTCTGATGAGATGAGAGCATCCCTTCGCGCAAAGCACGAAGTAGGTGAAATCATCCTTGAGATCTATGATCCGGAGCCGGAACGCAAGCCCGAACCGAAACCGGAACCGGCGCCAGCTCCAGTTGAGGAGAAAAAAGAAGAACCAGCACCGGCCCCCGCTCCGGTAGAAGAGAAGAAGGAAGAGCCGGCACCGGCACCTGCTCCAGTTGAGGAGAAGACGGAAGAGCCGG
>JAFSZW010000504.1 GCA_017458865.1 Clostridia bacterium | reverse complement strand
TGGGGATTTATGATGGATCTGGCCATGGACCCCAGCATGTGCGGAACAGTCCGCCTGTATGATATTGACCGCTCTGCGGCGGAGCGCAATGAGATCATTGGAAACAAGATCAGCGCACACAAGGATGCGGTGTCCAGATGGCACTATGAGGTCAGCGATTCGCTTGAGGCAGCACTCAAAGGGGCTGATTTTGTTGTCATTTCCATTCTGCCGGGTACGTTCGATGAGATGCGCTCCGATGTGCATCTGCCGGAGCGTGTCGGAATTTATCAGCCGGTAGGTGACACGGTTGGCGCCGGCGGCTTTATGCGGGCCATGCGTACCATCCCGATGTATGTCACCATTGCCGAGGCAATTCGCGATTTTGCGCCGGATGCGTGGGTCATCAACTATACCAACCCCATGTCCCTGTGCGTGCGCACTCTGTATGAGGTATTCCCGAAGATCAAGGCTTTTGGCTGCTGCCATGAGGTTTTCGGAACCCAGAAGCTCCTGTGCGCCATGCTTGACAAGGAGTATGACATCAAGGGTGTAACCCGTCAGGATCTGTATACGACCGTTACCGGAATCAACCACTTCACCTGGCTGACCACCGCCAGCTATAAGGGAATTGACCTGATGCCCCTGTATGCGGAGTTTGCCGACAAGTACTATGAGACTGGCTTTGATGAGGGCGGCGATAATAACTGGATGAACTCCAGCTTCAGCTGCGCTCAGCGCGTGAAGTTCGACCTGTTCCGCCGTTACGGCGCCATTGCGGCTGCCGGTGACCGCCATCTGGCGGAGTTTACCGCTCCGTGGTATACCCTGAATCCGGAGACGGTCAGGGAGTGGAAGTTCGGCCTGACCACGGTCGACTGGCGCGTAGATGACCTGGCGCATCGTCTGGAGCGCTCGGATAACCTGATCAGCGGAAAGGAAGAGCTGGTGCTCAAGCCCTCCGGTGAGGAAGGACATCTGCTGCTCAAGGCCGTGCTGGGTCTGGGTGATCTGGTATCCAATGTCAATGTTCCCAACCGCGGACAGATTCCGAATCTGCCTCTGGGCAGCGTGGTGGAAACCAACGCCATGTTCGGACGCGACCGGATTGAGCCGGTATTTGCCGGCGCAATGCCCTCCAATATTCTGCCGCTGGTGGCTCGCCACATTTACAATCAGGAGAATACACTGCGCACCGCACTGACCTGCGACCGCAAGCTGGGATTCAGCACGTTCATGAACGATCCGCAGATGGCTTCTGTTTCCATCAAGGATGGCCAGAAGCTGTTTGATGAGATGCTGGAGAATCAGCGGAAGTATCTCCCGGCAAAGTGGTTCGAGTAATTTCATTTTTGCGTACGTCGTCTGGTAGAAACAGAAAAGAATCCCGAAAGGGATTCTTTTCTGTTATTGGTCAGACAGGACGGATGATGGCGGTCAGGATGAACAGCGCTGCAGTGATGAGGTTTGAGAGAAACAGGCAGCGGTCCTTGTCCTCATCATCCAGATCATCAAACGTGGGGATGTCCTCGTCAATGTAATCAATCATATCGCCATAGGAGCGGGCCGGCTTCTTTTTCCACCGGAAGAGGCGCCGGTCAAACCGGGGCGCCCTGATGCCGTCCAGACGCAGGTAGGCCAGCCAGGCCATGACCGCCAGGAAAATGGCACAGAGCACAAACGCGGTGCTGACGGGACGATGAATGCTGCCTTTGTTCAGAAAGAAATCCCAGAGGAGGGAAAAGAACAGCAGGGTGATGTACCGGGTAAAGACCTGATAGATGATCGGCCGGATCATGTGGGATTCGATCCGGAACAGATTCTTTGGATGCCTGGAATTCTGGTGCGACATACGTGGACTCCTCTCTGAGATCTGCGGCCTCTTGTCGGGAATGTACCATCCTGTGCACGGGACTGGAAAGAACCGGCCCTGGCCTTTCATGACCGGTAGTATACTCGGAAACGAAAAAGAGTTCAACGCTTGAATGGGGCAGGGGATTTCTAAAAAATGAAATTTTCCAAACCGAAAAATGCATTATTTTGAGAAAACGGCGCTATATCCCCGGTTTTGAAAGGAAGCTGAATTGCAAAAGTAACGGGCACAGGTAGAGATGGCGTGCCCGTTAGTTTTACAGTGCCCATTAGTCTGACATAAAAAAGCCCCAAAACGGTGAAATTCATGACGAAATAAGTCTTTCACACGTTTTTGGGGACTTGGAAAACTACAAAAGCGCATAGC
>JAFSZW010000503.1 GCA_017458865.1 Clostridia bacterium | reverse complement strand
CTGAACGGCACCTATACAAATGAGAGTGCACACCTGTACGGCATCCTCCGCGGAGAGTGGGGTTATGACGGCATGGTGGTTACCGACTGGGGCGGCAGCAACAGTTATGTGGAAGGTGTTCGTACAGGCATGAACCTGGAGATGCCGGGCTCAGGGGATGACAGTGCTGTTCAGCTGGTAAAGGCAGTTCGCAAGGGCGAGATTGCTGAAAGTGTTGTGGATGAACGCGTGGATGAACTGCTGGATGTCATCCTGATGACCAAGGCGGTTGGCCCGGGACCGGCTGTAGATCCTGCGGCGCAGCATGCACGGGTTCGCGAGGCCGCGGAACGCTGCGTTGTCCTGCTGAAAAATGACAACCATATCCTGCCGCTTAATCAGTCGGCCAGAATCGCGGTCATTGGCGATTTTGCCGAGACACCGAGGTACCAGGGCGCTGGCAGCAGCATGGTCAATGCGCAGCAGGTGGATGAGACCCTGCCGCTGATTAAGCAGTACTTTCCCAATCAGATTGGATTTGCGAAGGGATTTGAGCGCCAGGATAAAGAGAACCAGGCGCTTCTGGATGAGGCGGTTGCGCTGGCCAAACAGGCTGAGATTGTCCTGCTTTATATCGGCCTGCCTGAGGGATTTGAGACTGAGGGCCTTGACAGGACGCATATGCGGCTGCCGGATAATCAGATCCGCCTGATCAACGCCGTTTCGGAGGCAAATCCGCACGTTGTGGCAGTTCTTTCCTGCGGCAGTGCGGTTGAGATGCCGTGGCTTGACGGATGCGAGGCACTGGTATACGGTGGACTTGGCGGTGAGGCTGCTGCAGAGGCAATGCTGCGCGTGCTCAGCGGGGCGGTCAATCCGGGCGGAAAACTGGCGGAAACCTTCCCCGTACTCTATGAGGAAACGCCCGTCAGCAGGTACTATCCGGGCAGCCAGGCAACAAGCGAATACCGCGAGGGGATTTATGTCGGATACCGGTACTTCACAACGGCAAAGAAACCGGTTCGCTTCCCGTTCGGATTTGGCCTCAGCTATACGGACTTTGTCTATGAAAACCTCTCCATTTCAGATGCCGGTGCAACATTTGTTATTCGGAACACGGGCGAGTGCGAGGGCGAGGAAATTGCTGAGCTGTATGTCGGACTGCCGGATGCGAAGATTTTCAGGGCGGCGCGTGAGCTCAAGGGATTTGTCCGGGTCAGGCTTGCGGCAGGAGAGAGCCGGCAGGTAACCATTCCCTTTGATGATTACACGTTCCGGTATTTCAATGTCCAGAGCAACGCCTTTGAGATTGAGGGCGGACACTATGAGATCATGATCGGTGCCTCCTGCGAGGATATCCGCCTGCGCGGTACCTGGCAGGTAAAGGGCACCGGCAAGCAGAACCCGTACGCCTCACTGCCTGTTGACTGCTATCGTGAGTGCAAGCTGATGGATGTTCCAGAGGCCTCGTTCCGGGCGCTGCTTTCCCAGCCGCTGGCACGGCATACCTGGGACATCATGCAGCCACTTGATATGAACGATACGATTACACAGTTGTCCTATGCGAAGAACCCGATTGCCCGCCTGGTTTACAAGACTATGAGCAAGAAGGTTAAGAAAGCCATTGACGCAGGCAAGCCGGATCTGAACCTGCTGTTCATCTACAACATCCCCTTCCGTGGAATGGCGAAAATGATGGGCGGCGCCGTCTCGATGGACATGGCGGAGGATATTTGCTACATGTGCAACGGCCACTGGCATAAGGGCCTCGGCAAGCTGATCCACCACTATCTCCACAAGCCGAAACTTGATACAGGTGCGAAAAACGCCTGAGCAGTAAACAAAATAAGGGCCGGGATTTGTTGAAATCCCGGCCCTTCCTCATTCGGTTGGAAACTGCCTGCGAAAAACTGAATTTCCTGCCTCACAATGGGCGCCGCATGGCCAATGAGCTCAGAGCTCACTGAACGGTACCAGGACACAGCAGTCAGCCTCATCAGCATCGCCTTTACAGCGGGCATATTCCCGCTCAATCGCTGCTTTGACGCGTTCTATGCCTGTATCGTCGAGCAGACTCATTCTGCGCTTAAGGTCCTGATAGCGGCGGCCGAAAAGCCGGATGCCATCATCAAAGTCCTGATGAATGTCAAGCTTGTTGCAAATCTCATTCACCGTTTCAAACTTTGACTGCAGCATGCCTTTTGAAATACAGGTCATGACAGTCCTGTAGTCTATTCCGGTTTTTTCGGCGAACTGACGAATGCTCCGGTACTGAGACCGAATCTCATTCTGAAGAAAACGCGAGGTGCTATCCATTTGATCTACCTTCCTTTCTGACATCAGCCAATCATGGCTACTCTTTTTTGAACGAAAGGAAGTATAGCGAATCTCGAAAACCAAAAGGTCGCTTTACGAGCCCGAAAAGCGACATTTTGGGAAAATGGCAATTTTTTTTTGAAAAGCCGCACAAGCCTCAAAACGGGTTTGACCATGCTCTGGATGGG
>JAFSZW010000502.1 GCA_017458865.1 Clostridia bacterium | reverse complement strand
GGGGAATCAACTACGCCTGGACCGGTGCTGCATGGGACGCGCTTGGCGAGCTGTTTGCCGTCGAATCCATTACCAATGCGGAGATCGACAGCCTCTTCGATTAAACGGTCATGGCGCAGCCGTTTCGGCTGCGCCCATCTCATCTATTTCGGTTCTGACTGAAACAAATCGAAATGAACGGAACCGGAACAGGTGAGATGGATCTGGCGATTAAACGGGCACCGGACAAGGGGTGCCGAAAGGAGAGAACATGCAGCTGGATGAGCAGGGGCTGCGGATTCTGGTTCGCTGGCTCCTTGAACAGCTAGAAACGAAGGTGGATGCCGAGGCGGGCAGGGGCCTCACGGATGAAAATTTCAGTGAGGCGTACCGGGCTCTTCTGGACGGTGCATACAGCGGCGCGGCGCCTGGCCTGGTACCGGACGGACGCGGGGCAGCTGCCGGCACATACCTGCGCGTGGACGGCGCCTGGGCAGATGCGCCGGTCATCCAGAGTGACTGGGAGGAGGCATCTGCCAATGATCCGGCCTTTATCCGGAACAAGCCGTTCGGGCGAACGGAATGGACGGTCATCCCGTCTCAGACCGTGGCAACGGATGCTGCCGGCATGGCAATGGTCAGCGGGGATCCCGGCGGAATGCCGGAGGGCGGTGAGCTGCTGGTCACATTTGACGGCATTTCCCATACCCTCATCCTGGATGCCGAATATACGGACAGCGGTGAACTGGTCCGCATCACGGCCGGCAACCGGTACTTTGAAACCGGCCAGTATGCAGATGATACCGGCGAGCCGCTCATGATCCTGGCAGATGCGGAGGGCATCCGGATACTGAGCGATGCAGGACATGTACATACCCTGTCCGCGGACGCGACGCTGGTTCACACACTGGATCCCCAGTGGGTGGGGATTGAAATGGATCCCATAACGACGACAGAGATAGACCGTCTCTTTGCGGAGGCGGCGGATCACATGGAGGGAATGGATGGCTAATCCGAATCCAAAGAATCTCCTGGATGATACCGGTCAGGAAATGCTCAATGCCATCCGGCGCATCCTGGGCACCCTCGCCGGGACGGAGCCGGAACTGGCGGCGATTAACTACAGAGACAACAACGTGAACATGCTGGACAGGACCGGCAAGCAGCTCGTCGCGGACCTCAATGGGATTGCGGATGTGCTGGCCAGTGATGCGGGCTCAGCCAGCCGCCCGGCAAGCGAGACAAGTGCCGGATTGATGAGCCCCGAGGACAAACGCAAGCTCAACGCGTTTTACCCGGCAGACACCTATGTGACACAGGAAATGCTGGTCGGCAGGACCGGCGTGCGGATCATTGAACAGGAGGGGGACCTGCCGGCGGGCAGTGAGGGCGAAATCGTCCTGATCGCCCCCGCCGGTGTGCTCCGGGTCTATGACGGGCAGTCCTGGGTGACGGTTGCCGGGCCGGGCAGCACCATCCCTGAAAGTGAGGTCATCCGCATTATTGCAGAGGAAGTGGACGCAGCCGGCAGCGGCGGGTAATCCTGTCATGGCGCAAATGAACAAGGCAAAAGACGATATCTTTGCAGAAAGAGGAGAAAAGAATGAGTAATCTCAATGAAACCGGGCTCAGCGTGCTCTGGGAGCGGATCCAGATGCTGGTCAGGCGCCCCCTGGCCGGGATTCTTGGCAAGGCAAACCGAATGGTTATGACAGACAGCGAGGGAAAGCTGGCTGTGCATGACGCGATCCGGACCAATATTACGCGTCAGACCGTGTTTGAAACGGCAGCATCCAATCCGGAGGATACGTTTGGGACAGGGGTAGGGGACGTGCATTTTCTGCTGGTCCTTGTGGGGGAGGATGGAGAACAGCTCTCTGATATGGACAGCATCATCTTTGAGATGGACGGCAATGCCGAAAGGCTGGTGCGCAGACATTATTTTGACGACGATAGCATGATGGAGGATCCGTACATTTTGTTTGGAAACACGCGCTATTCAGGATATGGCGTGCCTATTTGCAAGGATCAGGCGGACACGGGCGAAGAGAGCATGATCTTTTACAAGGACGGGTTACTCGGCATCTGTCTGCCGGACGGGAATGCGCACGCCATCTGGCTGGGCAACATCAATGCGTGCATCAGTGCGGACGGCACGCCGGAGGCAGAGGGTGATCTGGTCAGCCTCGGGTATCTGAAAACGCACATGCCCCTGGTGGAAGGATACGGCCAGCAAAGCCAGAGACAGAATCTGTCGGATTCCGAGGCCAAAGGCACGGGCAGCTTTGCGGCAAACTGCGGCAAATCAAATGGCCTGTATACGTTTGCAGCAAATCTCGGGAGTGCCGTGGGCGAATATGCCGCGGCCTTTGGCCTGAATACCAGTGCAGCAGGCCGATGCTCTGCAGCCTTTGGCTATTTGACGGAGGCATTCGCAAACAACACGTTTGCTGCCGGCGACAACTGCAAGGCGGAAGGACAGAATGCATTTGCCACGGGGCACAATACCCTGGCGCATGGCACTGACCAGTTTACGTTCGGCAGGTTCAATGTGCCGGATGAAATGGGGACCTATGTGGAAATTGTGGGGACGGGCCAGGGCGGGAATCGCGCAAATGGCCGGACGCTCGACTGGTCCGGCAATGAATGGCTGGCCGGAACGCTTGAGGCGTCAGGCATTATCCTGCGGGATTCAGATGGCACGCCGTACAGGATCGGGGTAAGTGGCGGCAATCTGACCTGTACCAGAATGACAGATGGCTGATTCGGCCCGGGCAGGCGAAAGCGTGCTTTGCAAAGTCAGATAAAGTAAGCAGGAGGTAGGGATAAGGTGGGGTTTCTGAATTCAGCCGGCCTGGCGAGATTTGTGAGCAAAATCATGACAGCGCTGGATGGAAAACTGGACGTAAGCCAGGGGGTCCAGAATGAGGGCTGCTATATGGTGGTGGATGAAAACGGCAGCCTGGTGCCGGAAAACGTGCCGGTATGCGTTGGCATCCCGGATGAGATGGACAGGATAGGACGTGTCCGGATCACATCCGCCAACGCGACCGATGCGACGTTTCCGTTTACCCTGGCAGACGAGGACTATGCGCTAGAACCGTCCTGCATTTATGCGGGGTCGGTGCATATCTATATGTCAGGTGCGGGGTACACCTCCAATCTCGACCTGTCTGAGTACCAGGATACGGAAATGCTGGTATTTTCAAACACATTGATGATCGGCTCAACGGTGTTCCGCTTCGTCTGGATGATTGACACCGAGGAGGAAGAGGCCAAAGTCGTTGCCTACAGCGGCGAGACCCTGACAAGGCTCGATACGATGTTTTCAGGCAGCGGCATTGCCAGGATTGAACTGAACGTGAGGAAAGTGCAGGCGGAGCCGTATTGAGACTGGTGCGGTTTATCTGCCTCCTGCGCAGATGACCGTGCCCCGCAGGCCGGCAACGGCATATGAGAGAGGAGGATGGCATGATTCAGGCAGATGAGGCGATTGCAGTTGGCCGGCGCATGCTGGGCACGCCGTATGCAACGTATGACTGCATCAACTTTATCAAGGCAATTCTGAGGCAGGCAGAGGGCGGCGAAAAGAAGTACCAGACGGCGGGGACCAATTCCCTGTGGCGCTCAAAGGACCTGGCGGAGCGGTGGGAGAATCTCGATAGTCCGCGCCCGGGCATGCTGGCCTTCAAGGCAAGCGGCAGCGATGTGCACCATGTGGGCTTGGTCACGGGAAAGGATACCGTGCTGCACTCGTCCTCGGCCAAGGGATGCGTGGTTGAAACCAATCTGATGAACGGCCAGTGGCATTACCTGGCCAGACACCGCCTGATTGCGCTGGGAGGGGATGAGATGACGGAAACGGATAAGTCACTCTGCAGGGCCATGGTAACGACTGAGCATGGCGGGCTGCGGATGCGGCGCAGCCCTGAAACGGGGGTTGTCCTTCTGACCATTCCCAAAGGGGAAGCGGTTGACATCCTTAAGGATGGCGAGTGGCCCAAAGTGGCGTACAGAGGAATGACCGGGTATGTCAAGGGCAGCTACCTGGTAAGGCAGCCGGATGCTGAGGCGGAAAAGTGCCAGCCGGTGGCGGATTCCGGTGATGACAGGACAACGCTCATCTCGCTTGCGGACAATTCCATGATTGTGCTGCATGGACGCTGGCGGGTTGCAGAGGACTGAGATTGGCCTGGCCTTTGAGCGCTGCAGGCTTATCCGGCTTGCAGCATCTTGTCTGCAAACATGAACAGGCAATGGGACTGATTTCAGGAAAGAGGAGGGACGCATGCAGAGCTATCTGACAATGAGCAATCTGGAGCTGGCCCTGGTGACGGTGCTTGCCGTCTGCTGGGGCGTCTCCATGTTTCTGAGTGCCCGCAGCGCGCTCCGAAAGGTACATGAGGAGAGCCGGCAGCCGTTTACCGAGATCCAGCAGCGTACCAATGCGATGCAGGCGCAG
>JAFSZW010000501.1 GCA_017458865.1 Clostridia bacterium | reverse complement strand
GGGCTTTAAGATTACCCTTCCCCTGCTCCGTCAGCTGATCTCCTCTCTGATCTACGGTGACTGCATCATGTGCGTGTCCAACCAGACGCGCCCCTATGAGCTCCAGAAGGGCACGACGGACAAGCTCATTGAGCAGTGGAATGAGCGTCTTATCGACCAGTATAACCAGGGCAAAGGCCTCAGTTACAAGGACATGCGGGCAAACCTCAGGCAAATCGTCAATGACTTTGATGCCATTGAGCGCAGCCATGAGCCCAAGACCAAGGTCGGCATCGTCGGTGAGATCTACGTCAAGTACTCCTCCCTCGGCAACAACGGACTTGAGGCATTTCTCCGGGAACAGGACTGCGAGTACATGCTGCCCGGCATCATGGGCTTCCTGCTGTTCAAGATCGACAACCGTATTGAGGATATCCATCTCTACGGCGGCAGCATCCTGAAGCTCGTGTTCTGCAGACTGTTCATGCGTTACTGTGAACGCATGGAAAACATCCTGATTGGTGCCTTCGACGGCCACAGTAGTTTCGTTCCCCCAACAAAGTACCGCCACATCAAGTCTCTTGTCAAAGGTGTCATCGGGTATGGCTCCAAGATGGGCGAGGGGTGGCTGCTGACCGCCGAGATGCTGGAGCTGGCTGAGAACGGATATGAAAACATCGTCTGTGCACAGCCCTTTGGTTGTCTGCCCAACCACATCAATGGCAAGGGCATGATCCGCCGCCTGACAGAGGTGCACCCGGGCATCAACATCGTGCCAATCGACTACGATCTTTCCGCCACGAAGGTCAACCAGGAAAACCGGATCCGCCTTATGCTGGCCGTAGCACACGACCAGGTCGCCAAAAAAGTGCAGCAGGATGCACTGATCGCCGAGGACGATGCCCTCGCCGAAGCTCAAAAAGCCTGGAATAAAGTAAAAGATGCGCAGAAATAGCTCTGCGCATCTTTTTTATTCTATTGTATACTCAGTGATTCTGCAAGTATGTTTTTTCTGCCCGTCTTTCGCATCTCTGTCATACGTAATTCCAACAAGCAGGATGGGACAGCCGAGATTCTCCAGACAAACCGGATACTTCTTTCGGAGGATCTGGTCGATTGCGCCTTCCGCAGTTTTGTTCCATTTAAGCTCAATCACAAGAGCCGGCCAGTTGGAATCTGTTCTGGGCAGATAAACAACGTCAGCATAACCCTCACCAGCCGGTAACTCCTCGAATTGAAGATAATGATCACGATAAGAATAGTAGGCCAGTTTAATCACACTGCGCAAACTATCCTCCCTGTTGTAATGCAACGGAACCGTTTCCTCCATATGGACCTTCTCAATCTGTGCAGCAACAGCTTCCTCATGTCTGTGAATCGTATCAACAAAAAGCCGCTCGCTTTCTTCCAGACGTTTAAGCGTAGCCTCATGTCTGACTTCATGGATGGACCACTGGAACTCCCGACGTATCTCTTCATTGGGAATCCGTACCGTTCCCCTGTCAGCATCATACGCCAGATAGCCCAGATGGATGAGCAATGTCAGAACATCATCTTTTCCTTTGAATGTCGTCAGATCATTTGCAAACTTAGTCGTGTTAACTATGACTTCCACGCCGCCAATCAGTTCAGCAATCGTTTTTGTCAGTCCGTTATAATCCTGGCTGATATAGTAAAGTAGCGGTTCTGCTGAAGAGCTTTTAGCCCAGTAAGAATCAAAGTCGTTATATTTTATTGCCTCCATTACAGAGTTTGGATTGTAAACAGATCCTACGCCCTCAATAGTATAACCATCATACCATCGTTTCATATTATCGAAACTAACTTGATGTAAGTCACACAATTTTCTGACTTCGCTTTCCGTAAAACCGACATAAGGTCCAAAGCTTCTCGGTTTTATCACTGAAAACTCCTCAAAATCGGAAATCGCAGATTGAGATCCGTCCTTCTTTATCGGTAAAATACCTGTCATATAGGCTGCTGCAACTGCTTTGGGCGTAAAATTATTATTTTTGAACCATCCCCGCAAAAGGTTCAGATAGGCCTCCTGCGCTGAAGAGTCATCCTTTGCCTCGCGAATCACCGCATCCCACTCATCAATGATGAAGATGAATGGCTTCCCGCCTTCTGATTCTACGCAGCGTAGCAGAAAATCATTCAATGTATCATCCTGTTTAGGCAGAAAACCAACCTCAATAAGATCCTTCCATATCGCCTTCTCAATCATTTCAGGCACCAGCCGGAGAGATCCATTTCTCATCTTCACACTCGACGTAAAGCCGGTAATATCCAAACAAATAACATTATACTGATTCAGATGTCTTTCATACCCATCGCTTCCTGCAATCTTTTTGTCATCAAACAATGAATGAGAATCGCAGCTGCAATCATAGTAAGCCGTCAGCATCTTTGCAGCATAGGACTTTCCAAAACGGCGGGGACGACTAATGCAAACTAGATTACCTTCATCATCAATTCGTTCGTTTATCAGTGCAACCAATCCCGTCTTGTCCACATACCGGGAACCTGCAATTCTGGCAAATCCGGCATTGCCAGGGTTTACATATACACCCATGCTTTTCTCCCCTTATACCGTTCTTTAATTGGAATATCAATTTCCAATATCTTCATGGCTTTAGCATCCAGCAATTAAGCGCTTATCCCATTGTTATTCAGAATCGGGCTCATAGGAAAATGTGTCAAACTGGCAATATAGTATCCTTGGAATGCGTTTCCATGAGTAGCCATTCTTCAAGATTGAGGCCCACTTCTCTTATATCTTAAGAAAATCTATACACTATTTCTAATGAGCCATAAAGATTGTTATCTACAGATATGACACTCGGCACTAGGCATCTTGTCACATCAGGAGGCCCATGCACGGGCTACGTTTCCGCGCTGCCCATACCCCGCATCATGCAGAGTAAGAAGCTGCCTTTGCAAACGGGAATCAGTTCAGACGGGGCTTTTTTGAGCACCTGCTCACTCGTATCCAAGCGTGTGGAGATCCGAGGCCTTGTTCCGCCAGTCCTCGCGAACCTTGACCCAGAGCTGGAGGTTGACCTTCGTATCAAGCAGCCGCTCAATATCTATGCGGGCCTCGCGACCGATGATCTTGAGCATTGAACCCTGCTTACCGATGATGATGCCCTTGTGGCTCTGACGCTCGCAGTAAATGGTGGCATGGATCTCGGTCAGATTTTCGCTGAGGGCCTCAATCCGCATCATCTCAACACCAATGCCGTGGGGCACCTCGTCACGCAGATGCAGAAGCGCCTTTTCGCGGATGATTTCCGCACAGATGTTCCGCTCCGGCTGATCTGTCATCATGTCATCCGGGAAGTACTTTGGTCCTTCCGGCAGCAGGCTGACAATGGAGTTGCAAAGCTCACCCATTCCCTGGCCTGCGGTGGCGCTGACCGGGATGACCGCATCATATCCGGCATTCGCGAACTCACTCAGGCGGTCAAAGATGACCTTTTCCTCAACCAGATCTGTCTTGCTGAGCACCAGGATCTTTTTGGTTCCGGTTGCCGACATCTGCTCAATGATGGACCGGTCCTGTTTGCCGATTTCATTGATTGCTGCCATGACAATCAGGATGTCTATGCCTTCCATGGCGTCATGGATGCTCTTCACCATGTATTCGCCCAGCTTGGTCCGTGGCTCGTGCATGCCCGGTGTATCAAGGAAGACGATCTGCCAGTTGCTGCCGGTTGAGACGCCCATGATCCGGTTGCGCGTCGTCTGCGGCTTGCTGGACACGATGGCGACTTTCTCGCCGACCATGGCGTTCATCAGCGTAGACTTGCCCACATTCGGCCTGCCCACGATGGCAGCAAACCCTGAATAGAATTTATCTTTCTCCATTGACGTGGAAATCCTTTCTACTTGCCAAGCGATGACGGCCCAAAGCCGCAGGGCAGCAGTTCCGCAAGGGTCGTCCGGATGACATTGCCGTCCCAGGCGATCAGAATCTCAAGCTCCGGTGCAAACTCATAGAGCGACTGCCTGCAGGCACCGCACGGATATGGCGCAGAACCGCTACCGGTAATTGCCAGTTTCGTAAACCTGCGTGCGCCTTCGCTGACTGCCTTCACCAGTGCAGTGCGCTCCGCGCAGTAGCAATTGGGATATGCTGCATTCTCAACGTTGCAGCCCTTGAAAACACGGCCGTCCTCGCTGAGCAGTGCTGCACCAACTTTATAGCCTGAATACGGCACATAGGCAAACTCCCTCGCCTCATAGGACAGGGTACCAGTTCCTCATCTGTCAACGTCGTTTCCTCCTCCCGCTTTAGACCAACCGCATTCAGGGCCGCTTTTTCATGCGCCCGCATCCGCATGCGGTCATCTGCCTCCATATGATCATACCCCATCAGATGGAACAATGCATGCGTCAGTAAATAGCCGGCCTCCCGTTCAACGGAATGCCCGTACTCCTCCGCCTGTGCCCGGATATGGTCAGCTGAGATGATGACATCGCCCAGGTAAACGGCCCCCTCCTCTGGATCATACTCCTCCGAAAGGCGCTGGGCAGCATTTCGGGCCGTCATGCCCGCCGGATAGCTCACGCTCGGAAAGGAAAGCACATCCGTTGAGCGGTCTATTCCCCGCTGTTCCCTGTTGATCTTTTGAATCTCAGCATCATCTGTGATCCGGACGAACGCGAATGCCGGCAGATGGAATCCCTCCGTCTCTGCCGCAGCCTCGGCGCACCGGGTGAGGAGCGCCGGATTGAGGCTGCTAAGAATCTGCTGGGTATCTTCTATATCGAGCCTTATCATACGCTTACTTCTTGTTTTTGTTCTTATTCTTGATCTTGTTCAGGTCCGGATACTCAATCCGCTCATGGAACACTCCCTGAAGGACGGTTTCAAAAGCAAAGGTGATCCGCCCAATATCCCGGAAGGTAAGCGGGCACTCATCGAGCTGGCCGTCTTCCATCTTGCCCCGGATCAGTTTCCGGATCATCTGGGAGATCTTCTCATGGTTCGGCTCCTGGATAGAGCGGACCGCCGCCTCGACTGTATCGGCCATCATCAGAATGCCGGCCTCAGCCGTCTGCGGTTTCGGGCCAGAATAGCGAAATTCTGCCATATTCACATTCTCGGCGCCGTACATTTCAACTGCTTTGGCATAAAAATACATGACCGGTGTGTCACCATGATGCTGACGGATCATGTCCACGATGGGTTCCGGGAGATGATGCTTACGTGCAAGCTCCACGCCATCCAGTGTATGCTCTGTCAGAATGGCGGTAGAAACGCGCGGGTCCGAATGGTCATGCGGATTCTCACCCATCTGGTTTTCCTTGAAATACATCGGGCGGATCAGCTTTCCGATATCGTGGTAATAGGCACCGACCCGGCACAGCAGCGCGTTGGCGCCGACTGCCTCAGCAGCCGCCTCGGCAAGATTGGCAACGACCATGGCATGATGATACGTGCCCGGTGTTTCAATCATAAGACGCTTGAGCAGCGGCTGGCTCGGGCTGGACAGCTCAATCAGCTTCGACTGCGTCGTCAGATTGAACACTGCCTCAAAGATGGACTGAAGGCCGATGCACAGGATGGCAGAAATCAGCGCGCCAAGGACAGCCATGGCCGAACTGGTGAGCACGTTGCTCGTATCGCTTGAACTCAGAATCTGAATGCAGAGGTAGATCCCGGACTGGAAGCATCCGACAAGGAATCCCGCGAAGATCACGAAAAGGCGCGTCGGATTCTTGCGCATCAGGAACACCGTGAATGTGCCGCCCATCAGGCTGGTCAGAAGAACCCCGAACATCTGGGATGTTTCGAAATCAGAGCGCTTCATGGTCACGAATGTCAGGATCAGGGAAAGGAATGTATTGGCGATATACCCTTCCTGCGCGCCCAGCAGGTTAACCGCAAGCATGGCGGCAAGCAGCACCGGCATGGACGTGATTCCGGCATAGGTGCCCATCAGGATGCAGAGGACCAGCGTCAGCAGAATGGAAATCCCCATGACGAGGCCTTTCTTCCCGTCACCAAGCAGACGCGGGGCAAACAGGTACGTGTACAGATACGTGGATCCGAGGAGTGCCAGGATAAGAAGTGCTGAGCCGATGTACAGGAAATAGTCCGTCTTCTTGCCGGCCAGCAGGCCCAACGAATCCAGAATCTCGTACTTTTCTGCGGTAATCCGGTCGCCTTTGACGACAATATTCTGGTCCTGTTTGTAAACCGTCGACTCAATACTGTCCCGGGCTTTCTGCCGGTTCTCCTCCGTTGCCTCCTGGTCAATGAGCATATTCGGTCTGAGGACAACCCTCAGCGTCGGAATAGCGATATTGTACCAGAGGTCGGTCCTCGTGTTGTAGGCCACGATCTGCTGAATGTTGCTGATGGCATCATTCAGCTGGCCTTCTGTAATCGTCGAAAAGAGCGCGGTCCTGACCGCACTGGTAAGGCTGCGATAGAGGTTTTCAAAGTCGCTTTCAGATGTCCTCAGCAGTGTCTGCAGCTGATAGTTCGAGAGCGTGAGCGTTGTCAGCAGCTTTAGCGCCTGCGCATAGTCGTCCTCGGTAAAAGTACCGCTCCCGACCTCCCAGCTGTCCCTTATCTGCTGTCCCAGTTCACGCACGGAGCGCATCTCTGAGAACGCCTTCTCAAGGTCCGACAAAACCTCATTGCTGACAGAGTCATCCTTGTAGTAGACAGGTGACACTGCCTCAGCAGCCTGTGTGCGCCGCTTCTCCGTCGTGATCTCATCAACAACATCCTTGCTGGCCGTTATGGTAACCGGCGAAACCTCACCTATGCTGAGGTCATACTGCTTTGGTGTAATGGACACCATGCAGATCAGGAGAATGGTCAGATACAGACAGACGGCAAAGATGACCTGCCGGCTTCTATGGCTCAGCTTTTTCAGCAGGCTCTGCTGCGAAACCTGATTTTCTTCCATTGTTTTCCTCCCTGTGGGCAGCATAAGCGTCATACGCTTCAACGATCTTCTGGACCAGTTCATGGCGCACAACATCATGCGAAGTCAGACGCTGGATGGCAATCTCCGGCACATCGCCGAGGATACGAACCGCCTCATCCAGGCCGCTCATCTTTCCAATGGCCAGATCCTTCTGGGAAGGATCCCCCGTCACAATGATCTTTGAGCGGAATCCCAGGCGCGTCAGGAACATCTTCATCTGCTCCCGCGTCGTATTCTGCGCCTCATCCAGGATAATAAAGGCATCCGAAAGGGTACGGCCCCGCATGTAGGCCAGCGGCGCAACCTCAATGACGCCGCGTTCCTGCAGGCGCTGTGTTGTATCCCCGCCGAGCATATCATACATTGCGTCATACAGCGGCCGCAGATACGGATCCACTTTCTGACTTAGATCACCCGGCAGAAAACCCAGCTTTTCGCCGGCCTCAACCGCCGGCCTTGTCAGGATAATCCGCTCCACCTGTTTGGCCTTGAGTGCGCTGACGGCCATTGCCACAGCCAGGTATGTCTTTCCGGTACCGGCAGGTCCAATGGCAAATGTCAGAACGTGGTTGCGAATCTTTTCGATGTATTCAAGCTGACCGAGCGTCTTGCAGCGAATCGGCCTGCCCCTGAATGTTGTCGCAACAACCTCCGTATAGAGCGAATCGATGCGGTCCAGTTCCCCGCGTTTTGCAAGCGAAACGGCATAACTGACAACGGAGGGATCTACATGCTCCTTGTTCAGCACCAGACGGTACAGACGGTTGATAATCGCGTTTGCGAGATCGACCGTTTCCGCCTCAGCACCCTCAACCAGGATCGTTCCGTTTCGAAGTTCGATATGAACGCCCATCAGCGACTCAAGCCGCCGCATGTTTTCGTCTCCATTGCCAAAGAGCGTCTGAAAGATATCCGGTCGTGTTACCTTTTCCAATTCTTCACTCACTGTTTCGCCTTCCCGAATATTAAAAGATACATCGGGCTGCCGGAAACCGGCTGCCCGTCATTTGCCCGTTAGTGGGCGGTCCGCTGAAAATTCTCCGCCGAGAGTGCGTACAGATCATCATACGCATTCATGCGCCGGATGTTCATTGTCAGCTCAAAGTACTGTTCAAGGCTTGTCTGGCACTGCTCAAGATGCGCAACCATAGCCGCATAGAGATCATCCCTCGCGATATCAACCAGCGGCACCATAAGCAGACGCATATGATGCGGGTTAATCATGAGCATCACGCAGGAATAGTCCGCTGAGCCGGTGTTCTCAAAGATATTGCGCAGTGCGTTCTCAAGACGGTCACGCCCATACTGCCACACCTCTGACAGGAAGAAATCCCCCTGTGGCAGACGGAAAGAGGCAACGGTTACCGGTCTCGTTGGATCCACGTTACTCATACCGAGCATATGCAGTTTTTCGTCGATCTGAGCGGGTGTGTAGGACTCGCCGCGAAGCAGATCGCAGAAAAAGCGCGAACGCATCACGCGAGTCAGATCATCCGGCTGCGCCTGCTGACGCTGCACATCCCTTGAGAGCAGTTCGCGCCGCGCGTATCCCAGCTCCCGGTGGAGCATCTGAGGATCCCGGACGGTTTCAATCCCCATAATCTCCGGTTTCTTGACAATAAACGTCGACATCTGCTTCCCTTCCTTAATCGGGAGCAGCCACGAAACCACATCAAAATGCTTGTTAATCAACTGATTGATTCCAGACTCCGCATTGGACATGACAATGGGCTTTTCAAAGCCCTGTGCTTCCCAATCCGGATAGCTGGTATAGAGTCCACGAATATCCGGCTTATCCGTAACAAGCAGTAATCGGTACATATATCCTCCTGATTCAGGCAAAACTTTTTCAACTTCCATTATATATTATGCAGGAAAAAGAAACAATACCCAATTTTTAGGCTGCGGTGAAAACAGGAAGTCCCCGGCCTGAAATTGCATCTGATATGCAGTAAAAATGGGAAAGAAACCCCGTCTGGACCGCCGTGGCGGGACAAGGGCGGCGGCGGTCCACCGGAATTATATGCCGGTATCCGTCAGGCCCAGCCGTCTGTAAATCTCATTCACATGTTTCAGGTGATGAGACAGTTCAAAGCACCTGAGGATTTCCTCCTCTGTGAGCTGTGCGCGGACATCCGGATGGCTGAGCAGCAGTTCCTTGAATGATCGCTGTTCCTGCCATGCCTGCATGGCGCATTTCTGGACCAGATCATAGGCTGTTTCGCGCAGCATTCCGCTGCCGATCAGCGTCAGGAGGACCTGCTGGGAGTACGGAAGATCATAGGACATTCGCATTGACCGTTCCATGTTCTCCGGGTAGACATTCAGGTCTCTCACGATTCGGTTCATGGTTTCAATCATGTGCTCAAG
>JAFSZW010000500.1 GCA_017458865.1 Clostridia bacterium | reverse complement strand
ATCACGCTCACTGTGTTTGAAAAGCTTTCCAAGGGTTCATCCAAGGGGAACCTGATCGAAGTGGCGGGCGTTGTCGAAGGAATTGATTTCACGCAAAACCGTGTCGTCCTGGAAGGAAGAAGGGTAAAACTGGGTGAGATTATCCGCGTTTCTGTTCCAAGCCAATTTGAAGACGAGGATGAATACGGCGGAGATGATTTCGCCGATGAGTATGACTCTCCACGTAACGTTTCCTCCTGGGGTCGACGCACCAGTACTGTTGATGACGCTATTTTCTATGAGGATTACCCGGATAGAGTGCCTTTTTATGGCGTAGACAGAAGTTTCCCCTATACCGAGGAACCGTTTGAGGACTACTGGCCGGATGATGTGCCGGATTATGACGCGGAGATTTCTGTCCGGCAGAAGGAACCGTCTGTCAGCAGGAGGCCCAAGAAAACCATTCTGTACACGGCCAGGAACGGGTATCGCCCGCCCTATGCGGCAAGGCATAACGCAATGATTCACGGAGGATGATCCTATGGTTCCGGTTGAAAATATTATCCGACATGCGCCTGCAGCGCATGCCAGACGAGTGGCCTTTACGGGATACCGTCCGCAGAAGATGCCATTCGGTTTTGATGAGACAGATGAACGGTGCGTAGATTTCAAACTGCGCCTGTATAATACGATAGAGAGCCTGATCGATCAGGGATACAAGCATTTCATTTCCGGCGGTGCGCTTGGCATGGACATGTATGCTGCCGAGGCCGTTCTGGAGCTGAAGGACAAGCATCCTGAGATCACGCTGGAAATGGTGTCTCCCTTTGATGGTCAGACAGCGAAGTGGGCACCGCAGTACCAGCGCAGGCATGATTGGCTGTTCGATCAGGCTGACATGGTCACGGCGACCGGACATGAGTACACGAAGTCTGCCATGTTCATCCGCAACAAGTATCTGGTCAACAATGCTGATGTACTGCTGGCAGCATATGACGGTCAGCCGGGTGGCACCCAAATGACCGTGCAGTACGCTCGCCAGATGGGAATTCAGGTGTGCTGTATCCGGCCAGTGATCTGAAATTTCCCAAAACCAATATTGACACAGGCGCTCGAGCGAGGGAAATAACCTCGCTTTTTCATTTTCTCATAACTTAATTCATTTTCTCGAAATCACGCGGCACGTTTTCAAAACTTTTCCTTGTGTTTTAACAGAACACATGCTATAATCCCTGAGTAGTGCATACGCATGCGCGAGAACAGATCCGAGCTGTACGTGAAAATCGCTAAGTTTAGCTTAACCTAGATTATTGACAGATTGAAAAGAACCGAATATAATAGCTCATATCTGATTTTAAGAAAGGAATTGAGCTATGGCACGCAAGTCCGTTGAAATAAAGTTGAGCTCAGCGGAAATTAACATACTCAATAACCTTGTCCTAACGACCTCTGATCCAGTGCTGTCACGACGAGCATCTGTCATTCTTGCATGTGCAGAGGGAATGAGCAATAAAGCTGTTTCTGAAAAGACTGGAATGAATGAAACAGATGTCGGTCATTGGCGAAATCT
>JAFSZW010000499.1 GCA_017458865.1 Clostridia bacterium | reverse complement strand
GACGAAGCGGGTCTCGATTTCGACGAGCGTGACCTGCTGCCTGCCTGACGGCAGGTCAAGGCTTGCCGTGTATGAACCGCAGGTCAGGCGGTAGCCGCCCTTGAAACCGCTGAATGAAAGGATTCCTTCGCTGTCCGTGGTGACGGTCAGGTGGGTTTCCCACGAGCCATGGATGAGCGCTTTGAGGGCAAAATAGGCGGGCTTTTCGCTGTTGTCCTCGTGAACGAGGCCGGATGGAGCGTGCAGCCAGCAGCCATCGCTGAAGTCCCAGGTTGTGATTGCCTAAACCAGTGGATGAGCGAAAAGTGTTGAGTACATCTCGCAGATCTCCCGTGCCTGACGGTCCTCGCCGTCCGGGGTGCTCGGCCAGCTGTCGACCTGCCAGTCGTTGAGGTCGACAATGTGCGGGGGCATGAGTGTACCGGAAATGAGCGTGTTTTCGGTGAAATGAATGGGCAGGCCGAAACGGGAATAGCGGCGGAGCACATCCTGGAGTTTTTCAAGTCCCCAGTATCCCTGGTGCTGGTGGCTCTGGATGCCAATGGCAGAGATGGGTACACCGGCAGATAGCAGGGATTCAATCAGGTGCTCGTATTCCGGGCTGGTGTTGAAGTCGTTGATGAGCAGGAACGCCTGCGGGTTGCAGGCTCTGGCGGCGTCAAAGACTGCTCTGACCAGCGGAACGCGGCCTTTTTCTTTGCAGATCCGGGTGATGGCATTGTCATACCGGTCAAAGACTGGCATGATAACGACCTCGTTGATGACATCCCACATGTCAATAACACCGGTATAGGCGGATACGTCCCTGTGGATGCGGTCCAGCTGGCGGCGCAGGATCTCCTCGTTGTCAAAATCCAGCAGCCACGGGGCACAGGCTGTATGCCAGCAGAGGGGATGCCCCTTGACCCTGACACCTCTTTCCTTGAGCCATCTGGCAGCTGCCATCGTTTCCTCATAAGCAGTCTGGCCTTCCACGGGTTCATACCGGCTCCAGTAGAACGGCAGTGTGCCGTAGTTGAAAAGGCCGAGCCATTTCTGCATACGCTCCTGCAGGAAGGCAGCGCGGTCAGGCGGCGGGTTTTTCATCAGGGCGACGGTATCAAAGGCGCCGCAGCCAAACAGAAACCGGTGGTTGACCTGGTCGATACGGACCGGTACGTTGCTGGCCTTTGTGCCATCCGGATATACAAGGGACAGACGGGCGTCTGCTATGCGGTGACGGAGAGATTCCATATGTGTACTCCTGTGCTGCAGAGTTGACAAATGGCGCGGCAGCCTGACATGGATAAGCTGACGCCGCCAGATGGGACGGGGTTGCTGTCGACAGTCAGATTTCTGTGCCGGATCCGACGGTATTACACAGAGTGCCAGGGCATTTTCTCACTGCGGATCTCTTGCCACGGAGACGCAACGGCACGATTGATGCACAGCCAGAAATAGGCATCTTCGAGAGCATCCGCGAGCGGATAAGGTGACGGACCGCCGAAAAGAAAGGCCTCCATATCCAGCAGGATGGTGGCAATGGCATACTCGTCCTGAACCGTGTCCGGTGCCAGTTCCGCACACCAGTTTCGCCGCCTGTCTCTGAGTGCCTGCGTATCCAGACAATGGTACCGGTCCGGAATTTCGGGCGTCAGGGAAACCCGTACGGGATGGTTCTCAGCATTCAGATAAAGGAGTTGCGTGTCACTCCATTCGCCCCGATCTGCTCGGACCGTAAGATGACGGGAGCGGATAAAGGAACGGTACTGAACGGGTGCAAAATCGTAGATCGCTTCTCTGCCGGAGGCGAAGGAGATATGGACCATGTCGCGTGCAGTGTTCTGCATCCGGCCGTCCAGGATAGCACCGTACCGGGAATCGCTTTCCACAACAGGATTGATCTGCCGTATGCCGTGCATGACAAAGGGCTCGCCCGGCTCGATATTGAGACATCTGCGGATCATACTGGCGGCATGATAGTCGTGCAGGAAAGAGATGTAAACGGAGGACGGGCTGCCGATCATCCCGCGCCTCACGGCATCCAGGCCGGCTGCAAGGATGGGATAGCGGTGATACTGTTCGCAGCAGACGATTTTCCCGCCGCGTCCGGCGTGTGTCCAGAGGGCGGAAAGCTTTGGCAGTGTATCGCCAACCGGTGTTTCGGTGACGACAGGAATGCCACGGCCCAGCCATGTCTCAGCGACATCTGCAACATGGGGCCGGTCTACAGCGATGATGGCAAAATCAGGACGGAATGGCAGGGCATCCGCACTGGTGAAAGCCTCCCGGCCGGTATGTGCGCGCATGAGTGCTGCCTTTTCCTCTGAGCGGCACAGATAGGCTGCGGTGAAAAGATCCGGATAGGTGCCGGCGATGCGGCCAAAGTATTCTGCCCGATAGCCGGAACCGACGATTACATACTTGAGCATGATACCTCCTTTTCATGAACCTGCGGTCGAGTTTTTGAGCGCAGCTGATATCGGGCACATCAGAATTGCAGCAGGCCGGTCTCTGTGTGTATCCGGGAATCGCCCAGCCGGCTGTCAGTATTCCATGCCGGATGAGCTGGTGTGCCCAGACAGGGTGGCCTCCGGGTGTATCCGTCGCGGCATTATGCAGGATGGGCTGGAGCACTCAGACTGGGCGGTTACAGAGCGTGCTCGGTAAACTTTCTGCATGGCGGTCTGACAGGTTGGTGCCCTGTGCCAGAGGACTTTGTTGAGGTCTATAGACTTTTTCAATTATATGACAGATTTTCTTGCATTTCTGCTGAATATATACTATACTTCCCTTAAAATACTGAAAACCCAACAAAAAAGGAGTTCGCCATGCAGGAAAAACTGTATCCCATCGAAGGCAGCGGCAGTGTGCATGCGGATATGAAGGTGAGGGATCCGAGCTTTGTGATGACCGGACACCACTGCCATACGCATTACGAGCTGTTTTATGTGGAAAGCGGTGAGTGCCGTTTCCTGATAGATGACAATATCTATGATCTGCATGCCGGGGATTTCATCCTGGTTCCGCCTATGGCACTCCACTATACGCGCTACCTGGTTGGAACGTGCAGGCGGGTATGCATCTTCTTTAAGCGTGAGGATGTGCCTGAGGATATCCAGGAAAAAATGCCGAGTCCGGAACATTTCTTTAATGAGACGCGCATTTTTCAGGTACCGGTGGCGTATCGGGACCAGATCAATGGCAGCATGAGGCAGCTTGTATCGGAGGAGAAGATTCATGATGAATTTGCTGACCTGATCCGCCGTAGCTGTCTGCAGGGCCTTCTGCTGGTTTGCGCCAGGGTCTGCCTTTTCCTGTCAGATCCGCCTGCGGAAATTCATACGACCGATCAGCAGATTGTGGAAGCAGCACGCTATATCAGCGAGCACTACATGGAGTTTATTTCAACGCAGGATGTAGCAAAAGCGGTCGGGTTCAGTCCCAATTATCTGAGCCGAAAGTTCAGGACGGTAACGGGCATTGGTCTGCATGAGTATCTGGTATTTGTCCGGCTGCATCATGCAGCCCAGGAACTGATGGGTACCAGCGATTCAATCACGACCATTGCGCTGCGCTGCGGCTTTTCCGACAGCAACTATTTCAAGGACTCATTCAAGAAGAAATACGGCGTTACGCCGAGAAATTACAGAAAAATGGCCTGAGTGACGAGGAGGCAGATATGCGTTTTACAAAGATGGAAGGTCTCGGGAATGACTATATCTATGTGAACCTCTTTACTGAAACGGTGAGGCTTGAGGATGCGCCGGCGCTGGCAAGGCGGATATCGGACCGCCATTTCGGCGTCGGCAGTGACGGCCTTGTCCTGATTGCACCGAGTGACAGGGCGGATGTCCGTATGATCATGTACAATGCGGACGGCTCAAGAGGCCAGATGTGCGGCAATGCCTCCCGGTGTATTGCCAGGTATGCATATGAGCGGGGCATTGTACCGAGGACATCCATGACGCTTGAAACTGACTCGGGCATCAAGCGGATGACGCTGAAAGTCGATAACGGCTCGGTTCGTGAGATAACGGTTGACATGGGCGAACCGGTTCTTGAACGGGCTGCGGTTCCCTGCACGCTTGAGGGGCCAGGTCTGGTTGTGCCTATGGTTGTGGATGGCCGGATGTTTGAGGTCATACCGGTCGGCGTCGGGAATCCAAACGTGGTGGTTCTGCTTGGCGAGTCGCTGGACACCTTTGACCTTGCCCATTACGGAGCGCTTTTTGAAACACATCCTGCGTTTCCGAACAAGACCAATGCGGAGTTTATCAACTGCCTGGGACCGGACAGGATTCGCATGCGCGTCTGGGAACGTGGAAGCGGCATTACCATGGCCTGCGGGAGCGGTGCCTGTGCGGCAGCGGTTGCCAGCATTCACTATTACAATGTGTCGCCAGAGCTGACGGTTTCTCTCGATGGCGGCGATCTGTTCATTGCCGTTCGGGACGGCCGCATGTACATGACAGGACCGGCGGAGTTTGTCTGTGACGGCGAGTATCCGGCGCAGGGACAGGTGGAATGAACGCCTCTGTCAAGGGCAGAGATGCCTGGAAAATAGAACCGGCACGGCTTTGCACGAATGCAGCTTGTCAGCTCAATCATGCGAGATGAATTGACAATCATGCCGGAATGGGCTATGATACGCACGCAGCGTTCAGAGTACTGAACGGTCCGTTGTCATGCCCGTGGCAGTGGACATGGTGCCCGTGATGCGGGGCTGGCGTGCGACTGGCGGGCGGAAGGAGTATATACATGGTACATACCATCGTAGGCGCCAACTGGGGCGATGAAGGCAAGGGAAAAATAACCGATTTACTGGCAGTCGATGCGGACATAGTGGTCCGTTTTCAGGGTGGAGCCAATGCGGGACATACCATTATCAATGAGTATGGACGTTTTGCACTGCATCTCCTGCCCAGCGGCATTTGCAACCCGAAAGTTCTGAATGTCCTGGGACCCGGTGTCGCATTTGATATTGAAGCATTCCTCAGGGAGCTTGAGGATGTACGCGGGATGGGTGTCCCGGAGCCGCGGATTGCGATTTCCGAGCGGGCACAGGTCCTTATGCCGTATCATATTCTGCTCGACTGCTATGAGGAGGAGCGTCTCGGCAAGCAGTCTTTCGGATCCACCAAGTCGGGAATTGCCCCGTTCTATGGTGACAAGTTCCAGAAGATCGGCGTGCAGGTATGTCAGCTGTATTATCCTGACGTGCTGCGCGAGAAACTGGCGCACGCATTGGATATCAAGAACGCCCTGATGGTCAGTCTGTACCATAAGGATCCGGTGGACCTGGATGCACTGGTCGCGAAACTGACGGACCTGGCAGAGCGCATCCGTCCCTATGTGGCAGACACGGACGAGATCCTTATGCAGGCCGTCCGGAACGGGAAGAACATCCTGCTTGAGGGACAGCTGGGAACGCTGCGCGATCCGGATCATGGCATCTATCCCATGGTCACCTCCTCTTCTCCGCTGGCAGGGTATGCACCTGTGGGTGCAGGCGTGCCGGTCTGGTCCATTCGCGACATTACGGCTGTCACCAAGGCCTATTCGTCCTGCGTCGGCGCGGGTCCGTTTACCACGGAACTGTTCGGGGACGAGGCAGAGGAACTCCGCCGCCGCGGCGGCGATCATGGCGAATACGGCGCTAAGACGGGACGTCCGCGCCGGGTCGGCTGGTTTGATGGTGTTGCAACCCGTTATGGGTGTGAGATTCAGGGTGCAACGGAGGTTGCGCTTACCAATCTGGATGTGCTGAGCTATCTGGATGAGATTCCGGTCTGTGTCGCCTATGAATATGAAGGAAAGCGCATTACGCGGTTTCCGGTGACCCCGATGCTTGAGAAGTGCACGCCGGTATATGAGATTCTGCCGGGCTGGAAGACCGATATCCGCGGCCTTACGGATTACGCAGCACTGCCGGAAAACTGCCGGGCGTATGTTGAGTACCTGGAGAAGCTCATAGCCTGCCCGATTACCATGGTATCCAATGGACCGCGCAGGGATGAGATGATCTACCGCAAGTCTGAGATGCCGTCCGTCATCCTGTAATTGCTGACAGCCGGATAATATGTATTATAGCCCTGTCCTTGGACAGGGTTTTTCTCGGTATTTGAGCGTCTGAGACAATGCCGCACACAGAAATGGACAGGGGTCGATCAATTTTGGCTGGATTTTCAAGGCAGGAAATTGTGAATACTTGACAGAATGGCGCTTAAAGCATAGAATACCGTTAAATTGGATTGCTATACATGTTTACATCTGTTTTCAGCAAGAAGAAGGGAGGATGGGGCAGGATTGCCCTGAAGGGGAAATGAAGGGAAGCCGGAGAAGTCTGGGGTTGGTGCTCCTTGTCGTACTGATGCTCCTGACAGGTTTGATGAGCGGTGCTGCAGCAGAGACGCAGCAGGATCCGATTCGCGTATCATCCCAGAGCGAGCCACAGTCGATCATCTCTGAGCGGGATGTGTCGATTACGATCAAGATTTACAACAACTCGCAGACGGATATGCAGGACGCAATCACACTGTTTGATCCGGATGGTGTATCTGTTGAAAAGTACAACGGTCTGGGCGCGGAACAGTCTGTAACCTTTACGGGCACCTGGCATGTAACCTCTGACCAGATCTCGAAGGGGAAGATTGTCTACTACATCCGCTACAGCGTGGACGGGAAAGAGATCACCAAGACCATCCCCGTGACCATCCAGACGGAGGCAGCAGCGCCTCAGCTGATTGCCAATTATACGATCAGCCCGGCGAGTGCGCGCCAGGGACAGCAGATGAACATCGCCTATACGCTGTCCAATACCGGCAATATCGATCTGCGTGACATCACCATCACGAATCCCGGCATTTCCGGGAAGATTCTGACAGCCCCCCTGCTCGCCGCAGGGGACCGTACGGTGCTTGAGGATGTTTTCCAGATGGGCAGCGGGGAGATGATCTGCGAACCGGTCATCACCTACCGCTCTGTTGATTCGACGACGCTGATCACCGTGCCGGACATGACAAAGCGCACCCTGATGCCGGCTGAGGACGGGCTGACGCTGACGCTTTCCGCGGAGAACATTTCCAATGTCTATCCCGGTGAAAGCATTGAACTGACGGCCAAAATGAAAAATACCGGCAAAAGCGCTTTTCTGGGACTTGGGATTGTGCTTAATGACGGTACAGAGGTAGGCTCGGGCATTGAACTGGCCCCGGGCGCAAACTATGAGACTACGGTAACGTATACCCCGGCACAGTCCGTGGAGCTGGTCGCCACCGTAACCGGCATGGACGCTGAGGGCGATACCATCACCATTCAGTCTGAACCGCTGAGCATTACGACCCAGGACGCTTCCATGGCACTCATCCTGGATGTCAAGGCTGCAGCAGAAACGGACAAGATCTATTCAGAGCCGGCTGTTGTCCGCTGCCTGATCCGCGTTGCCAACCTGGGTGATACGGATGCCACGACACTGACCATTTCTGAGGCTGGAACAACCGTTGCGACCATTCCGTCTCTGCCGTCAGGCGAAACACGGGATGTTGTTGTGGATCTGCAGACCAGCATTGCCGGACAGCTGCAGTTTGCCGTAAAGGGCAAGGATGCTGCCGGAAATGAGAAGACGTACCTGTCCAATGTCCTGCAGATCACCTATGTCGCGCCGACACCGGTGCCGACCAGTACACCGGTGCCGACAACTGTGCCGCCGACACCGTCACCGGTGCCGACTGCGACGCCTGTCCCGACGCTGATGGACCAGGTGACCGGCATGTTCAGCCTTCTGCAGCTGCAGATTGCCGGCGCAGTACTTGCCGGCCTGATTCTCCTGATCATTGTCCTATCTGCTGGATCGGCGGCCAAACGGAAAAAACGGATCAGCGAGGCGCTCGATACCTTTGAACTGAGCTCGGATGTACGGGATCCTACTGGGCGGCATAAGCGGAAAAAGCCCAAAAAGCAGGCAAAGAAGGATGAAGTGTTTGCGAGCAAGGGCATCGTTGCAACGACGGACCTGACTGAGGAGGACGTGCTGCCAAAAACTGCGGAAAAGAATTCTGAAAAGCCGCAGCCGCAGGCAAAGCCGGATGAGGCTGCTCAGGATGACAGGGAGAACGGGCGGCGACGCTCGGCGCGGCAGGATGACCAGGCGTCATCTGCGCCGACCAGAGTGGCCGGCAAGGAACCAACGCTCCGCGTTGAACCCCTGAACCGGCGGCCGGAGTATCCGCAGTCGCGGACAGCGGACAATGCGAAGACGAAGGTGTTCAATAAGGCTGAGGGTGATACGGTCAAGCCCGAGCAGACAAAGAAAGTGGCTGCTGTCAAGGCTGATGAGATGGACATAAAGCGTGCGACACCTGATCAGACAATCCGTCTGGGGTATGACAAGACAGAGTCGGGCCGCAGCAGTGAACGCCCGGCACCGCAGAATCCGCCGGCCAAAGAGAAAAAACGGGGCCTCTTTGGAAAACGGAAGAAAGACTCGGATCTCAGTGATGAGGAGTACTTTGAATAAAAAAGCGAAGCCGCCGAA
Source organism: Clostridia bacterium (assembly GCA_017458865.1). Taxonomy (GTDB): domain Bacteria; phylum Bacillota; class Clostridia; order Christensenellales; family Aristaeellaceae; genus Ventricola. The sequence continues at coordinate 4,935 of JAFSZW010000499.1, read as the reverse complement.
TACCGGCGGCTTTGTTTTCAAATGAGGAGAAGACTGTGTTTACAGGCATCCGCAAGGAAGCGATTGATTTTCTGATCGGCATAAAGCTGAACAACAATGAGACCTATTACAGGGAACACCTGGATGTGTATGAGCAGGAGCTGCGGGCGCCGCTGCGTGAGCTGAACGAGGCACTGACGCCGGTTGTGCACAGTATGGATCCGGAGCTCGATACACGGCCGGCTAGCGTCATTGCGCGGCTGCGCCGAGATACCCGCTTTACAAAGGACAAGTCGCCGTTCAGAGATCATATCTGGATGGGCTGGCGTTATCCGGGTGAGCGTCGCAGCGAGGGCTTTCACATGTACTGGGGCTTTGGCGTGGACTGGATGGGCTGGGGATGCGGCAGCTATGACACGGACCGCCCGCTTATGGACGCGTTCAGGGAGTGCATCCTGAGGGACCCGGACAGGATTCGGGCAGTGTTCAATGCAAAGGGGATGCCCGGCCGGTATACGGTGTCCGGGGAGCCGTACAGGAAGATGCTGGTGCCTGCAGCAGTGCCGGATGATCTGAAACGCCTGTATCCGCTCAAGTATCTCAGCGTCAACCGTGATGGAACTGAGGCGGAATGGGAGCTGATGCAGAAACCGGAGTTCGTGCAGCAGATGATCTATGAGATCGACGCCATGACGCCGCTGTTACAGCTGATGAAGGAACTGAGAAGGGGTATAAAGCCAACCCCCATGGAGGCACCCGAACCGGCAGCTGCGGAAACGCTCGGCCCACCGGCCGGGGGCAAGCGGCTTGTCGTCCGTTCTGCGGATGAATTTGATTTCTGAGGATGGTGGTAAGGGATGGAACTGATTATTACAGCACTGAAAGCTGCGTTGTTCGGTATTGTTGAGGGGATCACGGAATGGCTGCCGATTTCATCAACCGCGCACATGATTCTGCTCGATGATATTCTCAAAATGGCGGTCAGCGATGAATTCATGTCCATGTTTGATGTGGTCATTCAGCTGGGCGCAATTCTCGCTGTGATTCTGCTCTTTTTCAGGCAGATCTGGCCGTTTGCAAAACCCGGCAGCGGAGAGGGCCCAGGCGGCATTCTCCGGATGAATGTCATCCGTCTCTGGCTCATGGTCATCATTGCCATTCTCCCCAGCGCGGTTGTCGGCATTCCGCTGGATGACTGGCTGGATGCACATCTGCACAATAACATCGTCATATCGGCCATGCTGATTTTCTACGGCGCGCTCTATATTGCAGTTGAACGCAGCAGCATTGTAAAGCGCTCTGCGCGTGTAGCAGCGCTTGACGAGATGGACGTGCGGACTGCCATCCTGATCGGCCTGTTTCAGGTGCTGGCACTCATTCCCGGCACCAGCCGTTCCGGCGCAACCATCCTGGGCGGCCTGCTTACCGGCTGCTCACGCGCAGTGGCGGCTGAGTTTACCTTCATTATGGCGATTCCGACCATGGCCGGTGCAAGCCTGATCAAGCTGCTCAAGTTCGGGCTGCACTTCACAACGGAGGAACTGGTCATCCTGGCAGTTGGCTGCGTGACCGCATTTATTGTCTCCATGCTGGCGATTCGCAAATTTGTTGGCTATATCAAGCGGCACAGCTTTGAACCGTTTGGCTGGTACAGGATTATTCTGGGCCTGATTGTGGCCATTGTAACAGTACTGAAGAGCATATAACAGACGAGGCTGCAGCCTATAGAACAGGAAGAGGAAAAACCGGATGAAACTGTTTGATCCTGCAATGAAATTCTACAAAGGAAATACCCATGCCCATTCAACGAACAGCGACGGGCGTGTCTCCCCGGAGGAGAGCATGCGTCAGTACAGGGAAGCCGGTTATGATTTTCTCGCACTGACAGATCACTGGCATGTAGGCGAGGAACGGAACTATAACGGGTTACTTGTCATCCCCGGCGTCGAGTATGATTTCACCTTTGAGACGCAGGCACTTCATATTGTCTGCCTGTATCCGGATGCGAAATGCGCTGCAGGCATCCGGCGGGGGATGACACATCCGGAAATTATCCGGCACGTGAACAGCGTCGGCGGCGTTGTGATTGCTGCCCATCCGGCATGGTCATTGAATACACCTGATTTTCTCTCAACGCTTGACGGCGTGGACATTGCCGAGGTATACAACACTGTTTCAGGCGAGCCTTTTAACGGCCCCCGCGCGAACTCTGAGGGCATCCTGGATGTGACGGCCGCAAACGGCAGGCTGTACAATCTCGTCGCGGCGGACGATGCGCATTTCTATCACGGTGAGCAGTGCGTATCCTATATCATGGTTCAGGCTGAGGCACTTACCGTACCCGCTGTCCTGGATGCGCTCAGAAAAGGGCGGTTCTATGCAACTCAGGGCCCGGAATTCCGGAACATCGAGATTTGCGGGGACGAAATCATCATAGAAACGTCCCCCGTATCCCGCATCACCGTCTGCTCCAACCGGTATTGGGTGAACGACAGATGTGTGCAGGGCGAAGGACTGACGCGGCGGGTGTACAAAGTGCAGCCGGGTGAGCGCTTCGTGCGTATCCGGCTTACAGATGCCGCTGGCAGATGCGCCTGGAGCAACCCCATCGCGATTGAGCGGTAACCCTTCTCTCTTATCAAACGGTTATCTGCAACAGCCATAAATAGCACAAAAAACGGTCAGGCTATGCCTGACCGTATTATGCTTGTATTGCCTGTCTGCAGATAGACACACATGATTCGTGAAACGAAACGAAGCAGCGGATATGGAACTGCTCCAAAGCGGCTCATCCGGGCATTATCGGTGGCTCAGACATCAAAGGACCGCGCCTGCTTCCCTGCGTGTTCTGCATAGTAATGCTGCTTGATGGCAGCGAAGGTTTCATCTGATAGATCATGTTCTATCTTGCACGCGTCTTCCTGTGCAAGGTCACCGGGGACCCCCAGACTGATGAGCAGCTTTGTCAGAATGACATGACGCTCGTAGATGCGCCGGGCAATCTCAAGACCGGATTTTGTCAGATAGATATGATTGTCACTGTTGACCGTAACATAATTCTTATCCCTGAGCTGTCTCAGGACAATGGAAACTGTCGGGCGCGAATAGCCTAGGTGATTGCAGATGTCAATGGCGTGAATTTCACTTTTGGAAAGGGAGAGAATGTAGATTGTTTCGAGATAATTCTCTACAGCCTCTGTGACACCCATATAGAACACCTCCATCAAGGTTGATTGCAGACATTTTATCACAGTCAGCCGATAAAAACAAATGGAAGATTTCAAAGGTCAAAATTAACGAGAAGCGCGAAAAGGCTTTGTCGGCTGTTCTGTGTTATCTGTGGCAGGTGGCGTCCGGAATAAAGCAATACCGGACGAGTGCTGAGAGACCTGCTGCGGCCGGGCTGACCAGATGGACTCAGGGCTTGAAATGGCGGGACGTCTTGATTATAATGTGACCGTCAAATACAAGAGGAGGACAGAAAAATGAATGGCGAAACACCTGATCTCGAGAGAGATATCATTGAGATTTCCGATGAAGATGGAAATACGTTTACACTAGAGGTTTGCGACTATTTCTTTTACAATGGCGAGGAATACGCCATCCTACGGGATGCGGCCGAGAGCGATGAGGAATCGGCAGAGGAGGACCTGTCCATTCTGATCATGAAGGTCAATCCCTATAAGGACGAAAACGGCGAGGAAATGGAAGAGTTTGTCCCTGTCGATGAGGACCTCCTGGAGAAGCTGACGCAGCTGGCCAGGAGCACCATCCTCAATGAAGGGGATTTCGACGACGAAGAATAATCCGGTGGTGAACGGACACCTTCTGCCAGTTACAGAGGGTGTCTTTTTTGGAGGAATTGCCAGTGAATGAGACACTAAAGGTCAAGATTGCGAAGCTGCCCACGTGTCCCGGCTGCTACCTGATGAAGTCCGAAGGGAAGATTATCTATGTAGGAAAGGCAGTCAACCTCAAAAACAGGGTAAGCCAGTACTTTCATCAGTCAAGGGACCATACGGTGAAGGTGCGGGCAATGGTCTCCCGCATAGACGACTTTGATATCGTGCTTTGCGATTCGAATCTGGAAGCGCTGATTCTCGAATGCAACCTGATTAAGCTGCATAAGCCCCAGTACAACATTCTCCTCAAGGACGACAAGCATTATCCGTACCTCAGAATCAATCCTGCGGACGATTATCCCCGTGTTGAAATCGTCCGGCGGATCGAGAAGGACAAGGCAAAGTACTTTGGCCCCTATATGGGAACAACCGGTGTGCGCGAGGTCATGGATGTGTTGAGGCGCATCTTCCCGCTGCGCACCTGTCAGGCAGAGATTCATCCTGATCCGCAACGTCGCCCGTGCCTTCATTACCAGTTGGGGGAGTGCCTGGCACCATGTGCAGCAAAGACGACCAGGGAGATCTATGCCCGTTCCGTTCAGGAGGTAATAGACTTTCTGGGCGGCAGGAGCGAAGCGGTTGAAAAGCGGCTGCGCGACGAGATGCTGGACGCATCATCCAAGCTGAATTTTGAGCATGCGGCAGAACTCCGGGACCGCCTTGCGGCGGTCGGGAAACTCATGGAACGCCAGAAAGCCATTAACGTCAAGGGTGGAAACCGTGACATACTGGCGGTGGCATCCGACTCGCTTGATGCAATGGTTGAGGTGCTCTTCGTCCGCGGCGGTCTGATGATTGGAGCGGAAAACTATACGCTTGAGGGTGAGGGCGACCAGACTGTGGCCCATATCCTTGGTGAATTCCTGCCGCAGTATTATGATGGGGGACGCCAGATACCTGAGGAGGTCCTGTGTCTTGAGATGCCGGAGCAGGCAGAGGATCTGACACAGCTGCTGACCCAGCGGCGCGGCGCCAGCGTTGTCATTCACGAACCGCAGCGCGGCACCAAGCACCAGATGATTGAGATGGCCGTCAAAAATGCACGGGATGCACT
>JAFSZW010000498.1 GCA_017458865.1 Clostridia bacterium | reverse complement strand
TTGACTTTGCCTCCGCCTGGCCAAAGAGGATTACCTCATCCCCCAACGACAGCTTTTCGCGGACCCACGGCTGATTAAACCACATGCAGCGAAGCTTCTTTTCGCTGTCCCCGATGGTTGCCGAGACCCACTGCCGTCCTCCGGTTCCCCTGTGAAATGAAGGGTTGCTCAGCACAAATCCCGAGAAGCAGCCCCGGACGCCGTCCGTCATCTCCGCCGGTCTGAGTGGCTGACTGGCATCATAGTAATCCACCGGCAGAAAACCGAGCAGGTCCTCAGGTGTCCTGATCTCCTTCTCCGCAAGTTTCTGCAGGCGTTTCTTGCCAAATCCCTTAATATCAGATAATTCCATTTTGATCCTTCTAAAAAAACCTCACTGCGAGTGCAGGAGGTTTCAATACTGTTTATTCAGCGGAAAGGAGGTAATAATACAGCGGCTGTCCACCGTAATGGACCTCGACATCCAGGTCAGGATACAGGGCTGCGATTTCCTCACAAAGACGGTTCGCATCCTCTTCACTGGTGTCTGCACCATAGTAAATGGTGATCAGGCTGTCCCCGTCCTCAACGACCAGATTGATGAGTTCAATGGCCATGTCATGGATATCCTTGCCAACCACCTCAATCCGTCCGTTGTGGATGCCAATGATATCGCCCTCGGAGATTTCCTTGTCCTCAAAGACTGTATCACGAACCGCATAGGTAATCTGTCCGGTCTTGACCTGCTGCGCGGCAGCAGTCATTTCCTCAAGATTCTCCTCAGGGGAGGCATCCGGATTGAACGCGATCACAGCACCGACGCCCATGGCGGTATTCTTTGTCGGAATGACCACCACTCTGCGGTCCGCCAGTTCTGCCGCCTGTGACGCCGCAAGAATGACATTGGAGTTGTTCGGCAGAACGAAAACGGTTTCTGCGTGAACCTTGTTGACCGTGTCCAGAATATCCTCAATGCTGGGATTCATTGTCTGGCCGCCTTCAACAATGTAGTCAACACCGAGATCAGTAAAGATCTGTGAGAATCCCGCACCAATGGAAATCGTGACAAACCCGTATGGCTTGAGCGGCGTCAGATCCTCGGGTTCGGCAGCTACCTCCGCCCCGGCTTCCTGCGCCGGCGCCTCTGCTGCCTTGCGCTCCTCCTCGGCCTTGCGTTCCAGTGCCCGACGTGCCTCTGCCTTGTTCTCAATCGAGATATCCGTGAGCTCACCGAGATCACAGGCATACTGGACCGCCTTGCCAGGATCGTTCGTGTTCACCTTCACCTGAATCGGGCGTTCATCCGCACCGACGCTGACCTTATCACCGATACGCGTCAGACGCGTCCTAAGCTTGTTGATATCATCCTCAGTAACACCCTCATTGATGTACAGAATCTGATAACTGACAGCGTACTTGTACTTGAGCGTCTCCGGTTCTGCCTCAATTGCCTCACTCTGGACCGGCGCTGGTGTCACCGGTTCAATCCGCTCACCGTTGAACGCTGCCCGCCAGCCGCGCAGAACCGTAATCAGGCCCTGTCCGCCGGAGTCGACAACGCCCGCCTGTTTGAGTGCCGGAAGCATCTCAGGCGTCTTGGCCAGGATGGCCTCACCGCTGCGGATCATCTTGTCGAGCAGTCCGCTCAGATTGTCCGGATGGCGCTGCACATACCTTGAGGCATCCTCCGAAATGACACGGATCACGGTCAGGATGGTGCCTTCCTTCGGCTTCATAACCGCCTTGTATGCGGTATCCGCGCCGCGCTTGAGACCTGCCGCAAATGTGGCGGCATCTATCGTTGCTGCCCCGTCAACACCCTTTGAAAAACCGCGGAGAATCTGGGAAAGAATGACGCCGGAGTTGCCGCGCGCACCCTTGAGGGCACCCTTGGCTGCCGCATGAATCAGCTGAGAGGCGTCATGCTCATCCTTCGCTTCAATCTCCTTGATGGTCGATTTCATCGTGAGGGACATATTGGTACCCGTATCGCCGTCCGGTACGGGGAAAACGTTCATGGCATCTATAGTTTCGCGGTTCTGCTCCAACAGGTTTGCCCCGGCGATGAGCATCTCTTTAAAAAGCAGGCCGTCGATTGCCGTTTGTGACAATTCGTACACCTCCATCAGATACGGATGCCTTCCACCGTAATGTTCACCTTACGGACCCTGGCACCAGTCATGTTTTCTATCTTATAGCAGACCTGGGAGCGGATGATGTTGCAGACCTCAACAATGGAGATGCCGTACTCGACAATAATATAAAGGTCAATGTCAATCCCGTCATCGGTAATGTTGACTTCCACGCCCTTTGTCAGATTTTCACGTCCGAGCCACTCAACAAACCCGTCTGTCGCGTGTTTGCTTGACATGGCAACAATGCCATAACACTCAAGAGTAGCATATCCCGCAACTTTAAGAAGTACGTCTTCCGAAATGGTAATCTGCCCTAATGCATTATTAATTCTGCATTCCATATGTATAAACCTCCTTAAAGGGTTGACGCTGATTTCAAAACGCATTGCGTAGTATACATGAAAAAGCGCAGATTGGCAAGAAAACGCGCGTTTTTTCGTTCATCCTCAGGATGCTCTTCAGGATGCATCCCAAAAGCATGCACATAGATAAGCGATTCTGCCGCTGCACCGGATCCCCGGCAGTGAGTACAGCGCAGCGCTGATTGGCCGCTCCGTCCCGGCTGGCATGTCGCATCAGATGAAGCCGCCACCAAAAAAGAAAAAAGCACCGAAATCGGTGCTGATAAGTGTCTTAAATTACAGAGCGCGTTCTACTTTGCCGCTTCCGAGACACCTGGTGCATACGTTCATGTGACGGACTGTTCCATCTACACGTACGCGAACCCTCTGCGTATTCGGCAGCAAAACACGATTCGTCTTCCGGTTGGAGTGGCTGACATTATGTCCGGACATTGCGCCCTTGCCGCAAACTTCGCAAATCTTTCCCATGGTCACACCTCCTTTTGGTGCGTTAAACATCAACGCGCATGATTATACTGCTTAAAACTTTATTTGACAAGTCCTTTTTTCCTTAAAATATCCGGAAAACGCAGGGAAGGCAAAACTTTTTTCACTTTTCACAACCGGCATGTGTCTTATCTGTACAACACTTTTCCTGCCAGTCAGGCTGAGACAGAAATCCTGGCCATGCAAATGTATTCTCTATTCTCGCCGTCCTGCAGAAAACCGGATTCCCGTTAAGTGCACAAACGCAATGCCAATTTATCCCGGCAGGTCTTTAAAAAGGCAGAGGCGTTTATGCCTCTGCCAGACTGTGTATTACTTCATGACCTTCGGATAGGTCTTCACATCAGCCTCAGATACCCACTGCTCAACTGCCGCATCGTACGCTGCATCCTGAGCGGTCTTAAGAAGCTCACTGTGAATGTCTTCCTTGATCTCGTCCGTATACTCGACAATACCGGATTCGATATCCTGCGCATACTGCAGAATGTGGTAGCCGTAGCTGGTTTCGACCAGTTCATCCGAAATGTCGCCAACCTTCTCAAGGGCCATGGCCGCATCCTGGAAAGCCTGCTCATAAGTGCTGAGGCCCTCGCATACCAGATAACCGCGGCTCTTGTTCGGCTCGCTCTTCATTCCGGAATCGGTGCCAAACTCCTCAACCAGCGCATCGAAGTCTTCGCCAGCCTTTGCACGGGCCAGGACATCCTCAGCCGTTGCACGGACAGCATCGTAAGCAGCCTTCTGTGCCTCATCCAGCGCCTTGGTCTTTTCATCGACTGTCGCCTGGCTGTCGGTCACGGTCTGCTCAAGCGCTGCAATCTGCTCATTGAAGGAAGTCAGCGTCTCCTCATCAAAATCAGATGCATCTTCCTCACGCATGGAATCCAGCTGAGACTGTGCATTGGTAACCGCCGTCTGGGCAGTGGACAGTTCGCTCTTCAGCGTATCAATCTTGTCCTTGTCCTCATCGGTGAAGCCAACCAGCAGGTTCTTGATGCCGCGATATCCCTCAGGTACATAGTAGGTATCGGTGTTGTTATTGACAGCGGACAGATAAGCCGTGATCGTCTCATCAAAGGAAGTCTTCTGCTCCTCAGCCTTCTTGTCAAACTCAGCCTTTACCTCTTCATCCGATACAGTAACGTCCTTGTTAATATACTCATGGAGCTTGTCGCTCTTAACAGAGGAGGTTCTGCTGTCTACGAAGTAATCCCTTGAGTATCCAAGCGCTGTAAGATCTGCTGTCAGCATCTCGTCAAGCTGGGCATCCGTAACGGTCGCCTTGGGTTCCTCAGCCTCAGCGGTCTCGGTTGCAGCCGGCTCAGCTTCGGTCTCGGCGGCCTCAGTTGTTTCGGTCTCAGTGGCCTCAGCAGTCTCTGTTTCAGCCGCTTCATCAGAGGTCTTTTCCTCTGCCTCATCCGGCGTCGCAGCAGCTTCCTCGGCCGCTTTCGCCAGGCGCTCCGCTTCTTCCTCTACCGTCTCCATATCCGGATAGTTCTGATAACGGACCATCAGCTTATACCAGTCCATCATGTTATCCGCATAGGATTCGATATCAGCCGTTTCCTCTTCGGTAAGCGGGGTGATTCCGAGTTCGTCCATCTTCTGATCAATAACGCTGGACTGAACCAACTGCTCAAGTGCAGGCTCACCAAGTGCCTCAATATCAGCAGCACTCATTGTTACGGACATGCCGTACTGCTGATACATCTGCTGGTAATAACTCGCCAGATACTCGCGGTAGCTCTTCCATTCGCCCTTCGTTATTTCCTTGCCGTTGACCGTTGCCACGACCTGTGCATCATCCAGCGCATCATCATGTCCGATCAGATTACATCCGGACAGCACAAAGACCAGCACGGCCAGCATAGCGGCCAACGCAACAAACTTTTTCATTGCAATTCTCTCCCTTTCCATTCAAAAGGCAATATCGCGCATTATTATAGTGATGCGCTTTTCAATTGTCAAGCGCGTAAGCGCCTTGAAAGACCCACTTTTTGTGTCATTTTTACACTTTTTTGACAAATTGTGTCTTAATAATTTTGACTCATTGACAAATTGTGTCGATTTTCGAATACCGCTCCGGCCCGTCTGCGGCAACAACGCCCGGATTTGCCGTCCGCAGACACCATTAGTCCGGCCGGGTCACATCATGCCCTGAGACCGAAATCAGAAAGCCAAACCATTTGCCAGGATTGCTGCTTGCCAGATCACTCCGCAACCTGTCCTGAACCCAGGATCGGAATGCCGAACCATTTGCCGAGGGATTTGTTCTGCCAGTCATCCGCTGACTGTCCCATCTGGATGGACATTGTGTAGGGTGATTCAGACAGCACATCATCGATCACGACCGATGATTCACCTGATTCTGCCGCCTGTTCAATCCGGGCGAGCTGCCGGTCCCAGCGAGCCTCATGCAGAGAAACCGCCTGACCGGCAATGAAAAAGCCGATTCCTGTGCAAATCACTGCCGCTGCCGCAAGACAGATTGCCGCCCGGGAATGCATCCCTTCACCTCTGCGGAAATCCACATATGTCAGGCATTCAATAATCAGAAGGATAATGGGGCCCAGATATGTACGATCTGAAACCTCCGGGGAACCAATCAGCGCCAGGATTGAAAAGACTGCCGCCACAAAGCAGAAATGACTGCCTATCCAGAGTTTTCGTGCCGATTTGTTCCTTATTATAATAACAGCCAGGCATATCCATGGAACAAATGCATACCGCAGTGCATAATAGAGCACACGGGCACTGCGCATGCCATATTCCACCAGCAGATTCCCATCCGTATATATGGATGCCCTCGCCCGATTCCCCGGCGCCAGGAGCATAACGCATACACCGGCTGCCTGACAAAGCAGCAGCACCAGGTCAGATACATGCACATGTTTGCGTCGAATGTACCTTTCAAGCAGATAAAGGCCATGGGCAGCCAGGATGCCGCAGGCAGTATTCTCATTTGTCCAGCCACCGATAAACACAAGGAACATGGCCGGCAGCATGGCGCCTCCCCTGGCAAAACATCCACCACTTGCACGGCTTCTTATGATCAATATCGGCAGCAGTGCTATCGCTGTTCCCCACAGGTAGTTGCACGCACCATCCAGCCAGAGAAAGGTGACGCCAAAAAAGGATACGCTCAAAAACAGGACCAGATGGGCTGCCAGCAGGCTCTCCCACGGGCATGTCCGCAACCGCTTCCCCGCAAGCACAGCAATCTCCAGCAGAAGGCACAGGTATACCAGCGGATTCAGCACATTAAAAACCCGCTTTCCCAGATACAGACAGCTCTGAACGAGCGTATGTGTAACGCTCCTGCCGCCCCAGAGCCGGTAATGTTCCATCTGGGATCTCAGAATATCCTGAAAGCCCGCCAGCGGCGCGCCTGTGCTCCAGCTGAACATATAGTCATAATCATCCATCTGAAGCGGCGTATGTGCCGTCAGGTAAAACATGCCCAGCAGAATAATAGCTGCTGCCAGCGCAAAAAGAAAGGCATGCACCCCCTGGCACATGCCAAATGTGTTCTGTTTCATCTCAGGCTTGTGCATTGTCTGTCTCCAGCGGCGAAATGCCCAGAATATAAACACCATGGCTGTGGATAACCACGTAGTCGTCCACTTTGAAATCAGGCATTTCCTTACCACAGTCAAGCAGGAACCGCCGCTCGCCGTCCTCGCCGCGGTCCTTATAGATATTCAGGATGATCTCCCTGAAATAGACGCCCTCGGTAAAAACCGGTGATTCTCCAATCCGTACAAGAACACCTCTTGTATCATGGCTGAGGCCTTCCTGGATTTCAGAAAGAAAGTGTCCGTATTTTTGCAGAGGACCGACACGCATATCATACATGAAGATCATCCAGCTGAGCATCAGGAAGAGTGCAGCACAAGCAAGCCACCGCAATCGTACCGCAAATCCGGCCACTACCAGAATAAACAGCGGCAAAGTACCCAGGAAGAGAATCATCAGCTCCCGCTTCTTCCTTGCCTGGTTACGGATCGCGTCATCCGCCGAGTAAAGCATATCCTACCTCCTTGTCCATGCTCAGGTCCCTCTGTTGCCACAGTCCCGCCAGTATCTGCACCCGAATGGTCTGTGCCGCGTCAGATTTGCAAGCCTTTTGAGCCACGTCACGGTTTCCCACGGGTCAGGCATGAAGGACAAGACCCATGCTAAGTGTCAGTAAACTGGATGCCCTACGGGCTGACAGGGGTAAATGTCAGGACGCCAGTCGGGCTGGTATAAATCGTCCCGGTGGAACCCCTGACCTGGGGATTTGTAAGGCACAGCCGGATCAGTTTTTCATTGATATCCGGTCCACCAAACCGTTTCAGGCAGTTCTTCCACACCTGGTAACCGCATCCCTCGCGATACCGCGTGCAGTAAAACGACTTGCTGTTCTCAGCAATCTCGCCTTTTTTGCACAGAGGGCACGGGATGCCCAGCGTCGTCACTTTCCGCCTGCCCTTAGCCCCTTTTCTGGCCGTTTCCGGTTCAAATCCGACCTCCGGTGCTGCAGCGGCGGCATCAACCAGTTTGGCCGCCGTCTCAGCGATACCCTGCCTGAACGATTTCTCCCCGTCAGCGCCTTTGGCAATCTCAGAAAGAATCTTTTCCCATCTGCCGGTAATCTCAGGGCTTGCCATCTCCTCAGGCACTGCCGCAATGAGCTTAACACCCTTTTCCGTGGCAATCAGGTTCTTCCGCTCCCGCTTAACATAGCCAACCTCAATCAGGCGCTCAATGATCGCCGCGCGGGTAGCCGGCGTGCCAAGTCCGCAGTCCTTCATCTGCTCCCGCAGATTCTCATCCTCAATCCGTCGTCCGGCATGCTCCATTTCCGCCAGAAGGCTCGCATCATTGTGCTCCTTTGGAGGCTTTGTCGCATCCTCTTTGACAGTCGCATCTTTGCAGGTTCGCTTATCTCCCTGATTCAGCAGCGGAAGCTCACCCTCGCTCTCGCTGGGATCCTCACCGCCCTTTTTCCCCTTCTTCGCCTGCTGATTAGACAGTTCTCGCCAGCCCAGTTGCGTCACATGCTTTCCCTGGCTGATGAAATTATGTCCCTCGCAGCACGTCAGGACACGCTGCGATTCATACTCATAGTTCGGATAAAAGACGGCTGCAAGGCGCGTGGCGACCATTTCATACACGTTCCGCTCGTCCCGCGTCAGCGTTGCCTTTGACGCCGACTTGCCCGTTGGAATGATCGCATGGTGATCCGTCAGTTTCGCATCATCAAAAACGCGTTTATTGAGTGGAATGCCATACCCCACTGCCTTCTCGCCAATCGCTTGCAGTTCACCGTCATAATTCTGCAGCGTTTCCCGGACCTTGCCCTGCATATCATGTGACAGAAAACGGCTGTCCGTTCTCGGATACGTCAGGAGTTTGTGCTTTTCATACAAGTCCTGCGCAATCTGAAGTGTCTTCTTGGCAGAGTAACCAAATCGCGCGTTTGCCTCACGCTGCAGTGTCGTCAGATCGTACAGAAGCGGCGGTTTTTCGCTCTTGTTCTCCCGTGTTA